>NZ_JBVJKN010000022.1:93529-124761 GCF_055585225.1 Streptomyces sp. NPDC053673
CCGGCTCTGCGCAGCCGTCCGGCGACCATTCGTCGGGGGCTTCGCCGCCGTCCGCTTCCGTCGGCTCCGTCGGCTCCTGCGGCTCTCCGACGGGCTCCGGGATGTCCGGTAGCGGGGAAGGCGGAAGGTCGTCCGCCGCGGTGGTCTCGGTTGCGTCGAGCTCGCTCACTCCGTGCTCCCCGCGACCTGTTCCGGCGCCGCCGGCTTACGGGGTCTGCGTGCGAAGCAGGCGAGCGCGCGGGCGAATCGCCTGGCCCACTCCTCCGACGGGTCCGCGCAGCCCACCGCCTTCTCCAGCAGCGACGGCGTGTACCGCCCGTGGTAATACTGCCGCGTCTTCGTCCCCTTCCGGGCCTTCCACCGGGGCTCGGCGACCGGGCAAGGGTCGTGCCCGTCGAGTTGGGCCCGCATCACCGAGGCAACGTGCTCGGCCAGGGCGTCGGGCGACGCCGTTGCTCCGACACGGCTGTGGACCGCGCGGTCGACCGCCTGGCCGATGGCGCACTCCACCATGCGCCGGTCCGCAGACCAGTAGGGGGCGAGGGCGCGGCGCATGGCCTCCCCCGGAAGGGGAGTCGTCCAGCTCAGCAGATGGGCCGCCACGGTGATTTCGGCCCAGAGCGTGATGCGCAGCTCGTCCTGTTCGTCCAGGCGTTGCGCGGTGCGCAGTTGCCGGAGCGTGCACGGGGCCGCGGCACAGTCCGCGCTGCATGCCCGGCTTCGCGTCGAGATCATCGGGGCCGGTGACGCAGGGCGGATGGCCGCGGCGTCCTCACGGGCCGTACCGTCCTGCATGCGGACCAGGATCGGATAGTCCATGCCGTCGGTGAACACGGCGGCCTCACCCGGCTTGAGGGTGACCAGGTACTCCGACTGCGCCTCGGTGATGTTCATGGTGGCGCCGACGGCCTCGCGGTCGTCCTGTGCCGGCAGGCGGTGCACGACCTTGGCCGCGGTGTTCTTGATGACGTCGGGGACGAGTTTGCTGGGGATCTGGTCGGCGATCACCAAACCCTCGCCGTAGGCCCGGATCTCGGCGAGCAGGCCGGCGAACATCTCCACGGCATGCGAACTCGCTCCGCCCTCTTCGGAACGGCGCAGCAGCCTGTGGGCCTCCTCGAAGACGGTCAGGTGACGCAGGGGAAAGGAGAGCCGTCGAGTCGTGCGCTGTTCCATCCGCAGGTACTCGACGAGCCGGATCAGGATCGTGCCCATCAAGAACGCCTTGTCCTTGTCGTCGCCGACGTCCTCTATCTCGAAGACGACATTGCGCTTCAGCAGTTCACCGAAGTCGATGGGGTGGCCGCCCTCCAGGAACCGTCCCGTGGTCCCGAGCCGGAGACTGGCGAGCCGGATCTTGATGAAGCCCTGGACATTGTCGGTGATCTCCTTGCCGTAGCCGATCTCCGAAACGACCTGCAGGGCCGTGTGCTCCAGGTCCTCCAGCGTCGGGTAGCGCGGCTCGGTCCCGGCGGCCTTCGGCTCGCCGAGGGTGAGATCCCAGCCCAGGTCCTCGTAGCACCGGGTCAGAGCAGCGCTGAGCACCTGCGGGAACGGCTCCTGCGGGTCGAAGGAGGCGAGGAAGAGCGCGCGGACCATGTCCAGATGGGTCTGCAGGGGGAAGCGTTCACCGCCTGCGAAGACGGATGGTTCCAGAGGGTTCAGCCCGGCGGGGAGTGCTTCGCGGTCACCGGGCTTGATGACGATGACCTCGTCCTCGCCCCTCAGCCGCGCGGACATGAACCGGTACTCGGCCTTGGCCGGTTCGACGACCAGCCAGGGCAGATGCTCGCGCGTGGCGGCTTCGAGCAGGCCGCGGACCGTCTGGGACTTGCCGCCGCCTGTCGCCCCGCAGACGCGGTTCCCTTTCAGGGCCCGCGGCACCACACCGGTTGCACTGGCCGCGTAGACGAGGGCCTGGGCAACTGCTCGTGCAAGGCCAGCGCGGACAGACGTGTTGAGTCCCGTCCCCCTCCCCCGGCATTGGCAGCAGTCGCACTGGCCTTTGAAGAACGCCCCATCGTGATCCACTCGAACGGGTCCTGTCCACTCGCGGAGTTGACAGGCGACGCTCGAACTCACAGCAGAAACTGATGAGATACGCCCAGGCCGCAGCGGGTGAGGTGAGTGCTGCCCCGGCGACGCAGCGGGGTGGCTGTGACTTCGGGGAGCAATCGTGCCAGATTGCTGCGCGGCTTTCCGGCGTGGCCGTTGAACGGGGCGCGACCCGGTCCCGTAGAACAACACGAGCGGCCCGAAACTGGGGCCGACCATGGAAAGGGAGCCGGCATGACCGGAACGCAGGGACCTGCGCGCACGGTGGCGCGACGCACTGTCTTCGCGGCGGCGGGCGGCGCCGGACTCGCCGCGGCGCTGACGGCGTGCGGCGGATCTGACAGCTCTGGCAGCGTGGGCGAGACACCGGCGGGCGCCGGAACGACCGGCGGTACGGGCGGCAGCACGGGCGGAAGCACCGAGGGAAGTACAGGTGGCAGCACCGGGGGCAGCACGGGTGGCACGACGGGCGGTGGCGGGCAGGTGCTCGCGAAGGTCGCGGACATCCCCGAGGGCGGTGGCAAGGTCATCGGCGATGTCGTGGTGACACAGCCGACGGCGGGCAACTTCAAGGCCTTCTCGTCCAAGTGCACCCACCAGGGCTGCGCCGTGAAGGGCGTCTCCGACGGCATGATCAACTGCCCGTGCCACAACAGCATGTTCGACGCGACGGACGGCAGTGTGAAGAGCGGTCCCGCGACCTCTCCGCTGCCCGCCGCTTCGATCGTCGTGGACGGGGACTCGATCAAGCTCGCGTGACCCGTGTGACGCGCGCGTGACCCCTGTCAGGCGCGCGTCGTGCGGCGCGGGCGTTTCCAGCACGCGAGCACGTCGTCGGTGATGGTGACGGTGGCGACGAGGGCGAGCGTGTTCCTGATCATCGCGGGGGTGTACTCGGGGGGCACCCCCGCGATGGCGTCCGCGGGCACGACCGCCGTGTAGCCGAGGTTGACGGCGTCGAACACGGCGTTCGGTATCGCCACATTCGCCGAGACACCCACGACGACGAGGGTCCGGCAGCCCAGATTCCGCAGGAGCGCGTCGACGTCCGTGCCCGCGATCGGTGACAGCCCGTGCAGCCTGCGGACGACGATGTCCTCGTCCGCGACCTCGATCGGCTCGGCGACACGGACCGCCCGGCTGCCGGAATACTGCTGCACGGGGAGCCGCTCGGCGGCCCTGAACAGGCGCGCGTTGCGGTTCGCGCCGCGTCCGTCGGGCCGCCGCTCCGCCACCGCGTGCATGACCTGCACACCGGCCTCGTGCGCGACGGCGACGAGCCGGGCGACATTGTCCAGGGCGCCCGACGCGCGTGCCACCGCCGCGAGTTCGGGGAGTGCACTGTCCGTTCCGACAACGCCCTGCTGGCACTCGACGGTGAGCAGCACCGCGCCGGCCGGATCTAGTTGTTCCACCAACTGTTCGAACGAAGGCACGGCTCCGCCCTTCTCGTCGACGCTTCTCCTGGGTGACCGGGCGCGCGACGGTAACCGCCATTGCGTCATGAGGGAAGAGCACCCATGATTCCTGACACCTAGTCAGAGAAATTGGCCGCTATCACGAGGAGGGCCACCGATGGCCGTCACACAGCGCCGGGGCCGCCGGATCATGATGAGTCCGGCCGAGCTGGACGCGTTCCTCGCCGAGCAGCGCACCTGCCGGGTGGCGACGGTGTCCGCGGACGGACGGCCGCACGCGAGCGCCCTCTGGTTCGCCTGGGACGGGACGTCCCTGTGGCTGTACTCGATCACGCGGAGCCGACGCTGGACCGAGCTGCGCCGGGATCCACGGATCGCGGTCGTGGTGGACTCCGGGGAGGAGTACGCGGAGCTGCGCGGCGCGGAGCTCTCGGGCACGGCGGTCTTCGTCGGCGAGGCGCCCCGCACCGGCGAGCCCTGTCCAGAGCTCGACGTCCCGGAGCAGTTGTTCGCACGGAAGAACTTCGGGCTGGACACCATGCCGCACGACGGCCGCCACGCATGGGTGCGACTGACACCGGACGCGATCGCGTCCTGGGACTTCCGCAAGCTCGCGGGGCTCTGAGCATGGAGGGACGCGGGCGTCGGCCAGGCGCGGCCGACGCTCCCCGGGCCCGGACGACGCCGTACGCTCCCCCGGCCCGGCCGACAACCAGCCCTCCGCGGACCCGGCCGACGCCGCACGCTCCCCGGGCGCGGCCCGCTCCCCACACTCCCCGGATGCGGCATCCGGGCTCAGACCGTGGCTGCCGATTGCCGCAGCGCCTCCACCGCCGCGCGGATCGAGGGCCGCCGGTCCGCGTCGCTGCGCCAGACCGCGTAGATGTGCCGGAGCATCTTCTGCCGTACCGGTACGAGCCGGACGCCGTCCGGCACCGGTCCGCGGCCGAGCCTCGGCGTCACACAGACCCCGAGGCCTGCGGCGATCAGCGCCAGTTGGGTGTGGTGCTCCCCCGCCATGTGCGCGATCCGCGGCTCGATGCCCTTGGCGCGCAGCGTGAACATCAGCCACTCGTAGCAGAATTCGCCCTCGGGCCACGACACCCACTCGTCGTCCGCGAAGTCCTCCAGGGCCACCTCCGCCCGGTCCGCGAGCGGATGGTCCGCCGGCATCGCCACATCCGCCGCGTCGTCCAGCAGCTGCGCCCGGGCCAGCCCGCCCGGTACCGGCAGCCGCTTGTTGCTCCAGTCCAGCACGACCGCGAGATCGAGATCGCCCCTGATCACCTGTCGCACGGCATGCTCGGGCTCCAGCTCGCTGGAGCGCACGCGCAGCTCGGGATGGACCCTGCGAAGGGACGCGAGCGCGGCGGGGAAGAGTCCGCGCGCGGCCGTCGGGAACGCACCGACCCGCACCTCGCCGACCACCTGCCCGCGCTGCGCCTCGATATCGGCCTGTGCGAGCTCCACCTGGGACAGGATGCGCGCGGCATGGTCGGCGAGCAGCCGTCCGGCGTCGGTGAGGCGTACCCCTCGCCCGTTCTTGGCCAGCAGCTGCTGGCCCACCTCCCGTTCCAGCTTCGCCATCTGCTGGGACACGGCGGACGTCGTCACATGCAGCCCGTCGGCCGCTCCGCTGACCGAGCCGTGCCGGGCCAGCGCGTCGAGGGTCCGTAGGCGCTCCAGGTTCAACATGTAAGTAATGCTAAGCGAACCTCTCAAAGAAGTCTCGCTTGTCCTACGAGAACGGTGCGGCCAAGGTAGAGGGCATGAGCACCGTCAGGCCGCCGTCGCGGGACCGATCCCGCATATCGCCTCCCTCCCCTTCGTCCTCCTCCGTCGTCGCCCCGGCCGCCCCCGCTGCCCCGGCCGCACGCCGTCCCGCCGTCGACTGGCGCATCAGGTTCGCCGCGCTCGCCCTGATCTGGGGCTTCAGCTTCCTTCTCATCAAGGTCGGCACCCACGGGTACGCACCGTTCCAGGTCACCTTCGGCCGGCTGCTCTTCGGTACGGCGGTGCTCGCCGCGGCGATGGCGGTGAAGCGCGAGCGGCTGCCCCGCGGACTGCGCACCTGGGGGCATCTCACCGTTGCCGCGTTCCTGCTCAACGCCCTGCCGTTCTCGCTGTTCGCCTACGCCGAGCTGACGATCCCCTCGACCCTGGCAGGCATCTGCAACGCCACCTCACCGCTCTGGGGCATGGCGCTGTCGCTGGTGGCGCTCTCCGAGGACCGGCCGACCCGCCGCCGTGTCGCCGGGCTCGGGATCGGCTTCCTCGGGGTGCTCACCGTGCTGGGCGCCTGGCAGGGCTTCTCGGGGCTGGATGTCACGGGAACCGCGATGGCCCTCCTCGCCTCGCTGAGCTACCCGGTCGGCTGGATCTACGTCCGCCGTACGCTGGCGGGCTCCAGCCACTCGAACCTCTCCCTCACCGGCGCTCAGCTTCTTCTCGCCACACTCCAACTGGCGCTGGTCACCCCGCTGTTCACCACGCTCCCCAGCTCCCTTCCGGTGGTTCCGCTGCTCGCGGTGATCGCGCTGGGCGCCCTGGGGACCGGCTTCGCGATGCTGCTCCAATACGGACTGGTCGCCGAGGTCGGGCCCACGACGGCGACGATGGTCACGTACTTCATCCCGGTCATCGCCACGGCCGCCGGCGTGACGCTGCTGAGCGAGCAGTTCGGCTGGAACACCCCGGTCGGTGCGCTGATCGTGCTGGCAGGAGCCGCGCTCACCCAGAGCAGGCCGAAACCCCGTCAGCCATAGGCGCGTGCGGGCAACGGGCCGGCCGCCGATGCCACCGCTTCGGCGAGCCGGCCGATGTCGTCCCGCGTCAGACCGGACACCGTGAGCCGCACCCCGGGCGGCGTGGACGTCCGGAACCGCGCCCCGGGAGCGACGGCCCATCCGGCGTGCAGCAGCCGCGCGACCGTCCCGGTCTCGTCGGCCACGGGTACCCACACGTTCATCCCGCTGCGTCCCCGCGCCTCGATGCCGCGTTCGGCCAGCGCCCGCAGCAGCGCGTCGCGTCGCTCGCCGTACGCGCGAGCCACGGCCGCCGGGTCGACGGCCCCGGAGGCCCACAGCTCCACGACCGCGCGCTGGGTCAGCCGGCTGACCCAGCCCGGTCCGAGCTGCTGCCGTCCGAGCACCCGGTCGATCGTGACCTCGTCCCCGGTCAGCACGGCAAGGCGCAGATCCGGACCGTACGCCTTGGCGGTGGAGCGCACGAGCGCCCAGTGGTCCGACGCTCCGGCAAGGGGGTGAAGCGGCTGGTCGACGATGGCGTGGCCGTGGTCGTCCTCGATGAGCAGCACTTCCGGATGCCGGGCGAGGACAGCGCGCAGCTCGCCCGCGCGAGCCCGACCGATCGCGGCTCCGGTGGGGTTCTGCGCCCGGTCGGTGACGATCAGGGCCCGGGCTCCGCCGTCGAGTGCCCGCTCCACCTCGTCCGGGAGCGGCCCGTCGTCGTCGAGGCCGACCGGTACGAGCCGCAGCCCCAGCGCCGGGATCAGATCCAGCAGGCTGCCCCAGCCAGGGTCCTCCACGGCGACGCCGTCGCCGGGCCTCAGCCACGTGTTCAGCACGCGCTCAATGGCGTCGAGCGAGCCGGACGCGACGGCGATCGGCCCGTCCGGCACCCCGTCGGCGTCCATCCCGGCCCGGGCGAGCCGCGCCAGCTCGGGGTCGACGGGCGCCTCCCCGTACAGGACGGGCCGCTCGTCGTGGTGGCGCGCGGCGGCCGCGAAGGCGTCCCGCAGCGGCGGCAGCAGAGCGACGTCGGGATTGCCGTCGGAGATCTCCCGGACGCCGGGCGGAGCCTCGACCCGCAGCGAGCCGCGCGCCGTACTGGCCGGACGCGGCCGCACACGGCTGCCCCTGCGCCCGGCCGTCTCGATGACGCCGCGGTCACGCAGCGTCCGGTATGCGGCCGCCACGGTGTTCGGATTGACGCCCAGCTCGGCCGCCAACTCCCGCATGGGCGGCAGAAGTCGGCCCGGCTCCAGATCGCCTGCGCCGACCCCCCGCTCGACGCTCGCGGCAATCTCCGATGCGCGACGACCCGTGATCCGATACTCTCCTAGCACAAACGAGATTATGCACTAGTACAATGGAGATCGCAATGGCCTCGACGCCGGTGAACGCCGCGTACCGGACGACCGAGCGCACCGTCCCCACCCGGGCCCGGGACCGCGCTTCCTACGACCGCGAGCTGGTGCACTCGATACTCGACGAGGCGTACGTCTGCCATCTGGGCTTTGTGCGCGACGGGGCGCCGGTGGTGCTGCCCACGCTGTACGGCCGGGTCGGCGACACGCTGTACGTCCACGGCTCCACGGGCTCCCGCCCGCTGCGCATGGCCAGTCAGGCAGGCCAGTCGGACAACGGCCTCGAGGTGTGCCTGACCGTCACCCACGTCGACGGGCTGGTCCTGGCCAGGTCGGCCTTCCATCACTCGATCAACTACCGCTCGGTCGTGGTCCTCGGCACCGCCCACCAGGTCACCGACCCGCACGAGAAGCGCACCGCTCTCGACGCGCTGGTCGACCATGTCGTGCCCGGCCGCTCCCACGACTCACGCCCGGCCAACGACAGGGAGCTCGCCGCGACCGCCGTGCTCCGGCTCGACCTGGACGAGGTCTCCGCCAAGGTCCGTACGGGCGGTCCGAACGACGAGCCGGAGGATCTGTCGCTGCCGTACTGGACGGGCGTCGTCCCGCTGGTCCGGAGCCATGGCACGCCGGTTCCGGCGGACGACCTGGACCCGGCCATCGCACTGCCCGACTACCTGTCCGTGCCGTAGGGACCCCAGGCAGCGAGGCGGGAGGACCCGGGAAAGCCGACCGGAACGCGCACGGGGGTCGCGATCCGCGGGGAGGGCGGGCTCACACGACCGTGTGGGCCCGCTCTCCGTTCATGTCAGGCGAGCAGTTCCACCGCCCTGCGACGGCCCGCCGCAAGCCGTGCCTCCTGCCAGGCCAGGCCCACGACAGCGGCCAGCAGCACCAGCGTGCCCACCACGGTCGCGGTGGTCAGCCGCTCGTTCAGTGCGGTCACCGCCAGGACCGCGGCACTCACCGGCTCCAGCAGCATGATCACCGATACGGTCGCCGCCCGGACGACCGCGGCGCCCGCGAAGTACAGCGCGTACGCGAGCGCCGTCGGCACGGCGGCGACGAACCGCCCGGGGGACAGGCCGGACCTGGTCTTCGTCAGCGGTGAGCCGCCCGCGCTACGCGGCGGGCGGCGGAAGTACGGTCGAATGCATGATCGTTACACCTTACGCTGCGGCGCGTCCGGACGCCAAGCTCTCCTCGGTGGCTCCCCAGGCGGGCCCCGGCTCGCCGGCCACCGGCCCGGACGGCGCCGTGGGTGTGGACGACTGGGCGATGAACGCGCCCGCCAGGACCACCGCACCGCCGATGATCTGGGGTCCGGACAGGTGCTCACGGAGCAGCACCCAGGCCAGTACGGTCGCGATGACCGCCTCCAGGCACGCGACCACTCCGGCCACCTGCGGAGAGAGCCTGCGGACGGAGACGACGCCGGTGACATACGCGACGACGGTGGCGATCAGCACGATCCAGCCGAGCAGCAGAGCCGCCGGGACGGGCATACCGCCCATGCTCGCGGTGCCGCCCAGCACCGACCAGTCCATGCTCCAGGGCCGCGCGACGACCGTCAGGAGCAGCGCGCCGATGAGCAGTCCGTACGCGATCACGCCGAGCGGGTCAGGGGCGCCGGCGCCGTCCCCGCCCTGGTCGGACAGGACGAAGTAGCCGACCTGGCAGCAGGCCGCGCCGAGGGCCAGCAGCAGCCCGACCGCGTCGAAGCTCAGCCCGGACCAGACCTCGACGACGCAGGCGAGCCCGCCGACGGCGAGGACCACTCCGGCTGCGGCGGCGCGGGTGACCGGCCGCCGCTGGACGAAGCGGACCCAGGCGAGGACCAGGGCGGGGGCGAGGTATTCGATGAGCAGTGCCACGCCGACGGGGATCCGGGATATCGCCGCGAAGTAGCAGGCCTGGACGCCGGCAACGGCGAGCAGTCCGAAGCCCGCGAGCAGCGCCGGCCTGCGTATCAGCAGGTCACGGTGGCGCCAGGCCACGGGGAGCATGACGAGGGCGGCGCCTGCCACCCGCAGCCACACCACATGCAGCGGGTCGAGCCCCGCTTCGATCAGCGGCTTGGCTGCCACACCTGAACCACCGAACGCGAACGCCGAGGCCAGGGCGAGTCCCAGGCCGGCGTTCCTTCCCTGAGACGCGCGCATCCGCACATCATGGCAGCCCGCGTCAGGAGCGTCACATCCGTTACACCTGTTGAGACAGCTCCCCATCACATCTGTTGAGGCAGCTCCCCGATGCGGCCTGTCAGACGGGCGGTGTCGACCCCCGCGTGCGCCAGTACCTCGACGGCCCGGCACTCGCGGTCCGCAGCGATCGCGGCGAGCAGATCAAGTCCGGTGGCGCGCGAGGCCCCGCGCAGCGCGGCTCGCTCCAGCGCGTCCTGCATGGCGGCGGCCACCGACGGCGACCAGCCGGCCGACTCGGGGTCGCGGACCAGCGGGACCGCGCCCGAGTCCTCGACCCCCGCCTGCCAGCGCAGCCCGTAACCGATGCTGCGCTGGACGAGGTAACCGAGCACGCGGGCGAGCTGGGCCCCGCCGTCGAAGGCGCTCCGCACCTCCGGGTCCGATTCGATCAGCGAGTGCAGCAGATGGGCGGTGTCGATCTGGCGGTCGCCGTCCCGCAGCGCGCGCCGGCGTGCGCCCGCGACGACCGAGGCCATTTGCTCGGTGAGTCCGGTGTCGGTCCCGGCACGGGTGGATGCGGGCTGCTGGGGCACCCGCGGGACAGGGATTTGCACACTCCCACCCCATCAGCCCCGCGAGGTCCGGACATCGCCGCGTGGAAGCATTCGCGCCTCCCACGGAGGTTGGGCTCACCCCGCCGGCTTCTCCTCCTCACGGATGAGATCGGACCCTTTGCCCCCCTGAGGGAGCCCGGCCACGGGTGTCCTCCCACCCGAAAGAATCTGACAGTTCATCAGTATTGAATGTTCACGGCCACGCGGCTACGTTCCGCGACACCAGAGCCCAACGAGGACGCGTGAAGGGGTGGTCGCATGGCCGAGGTCAGTGCAGAGGCACGCATCGAGGCGCCCGCCGGGAAGGTGTGGGCCCAGTTGACGGACTTCGCTTCGTACGGCCAGTGGAACGCCACCCACACGAGCTTCCCGCAGGGCGGCCCGGACACGCTCGCGACCGGCGCCACCTTCGCCGAGAACATGAAGCTGATGGGCTTCCCGGCCGAAGTGACCTGGACGGTCGAGGAGCTGGTTCCGGAGCGGACCTTCGCGATCAAGGGCAAGGGGCCGATGGGTGTCCTCGTCGGCAACCGCTACACACTCACTCCGGACGGTGATGCCACGACGGTCCGGATCGACGGGGAGTTCACGGGTGCGGCCGTCTCGCTGATGGCGGGCAAGCTCAAGGATTCGGCGACCGCCGCCCTCAACGAGTCCCTGCGCAAGCTGGGCGGGCTGGTGAGCTGAGCCCACGGAGGCACGGAAGGGCCCCGCCTCGGGCGGGACCCTTCCGTGGTACATCTGCCGTCGCACACCTGCCGTGGGCCGCGCGTCAGTGCTCGTCGGCCAGGATCAGGTACAGCTTCTTGCGCGCTTCACCGATGACCGCGATCGCCTTCTGCCGCTGCTCGGCGGTTCCGGTCTTCCAGACCTGACTGAACGCCTCCATCAGCCCGAAGCCGGCGGTGCGTATCTCGTTCATGGCATCCCAGTCGATACCACGGCCCGCCTCCTCCCAGGGTGCGTCAGGGACCGACTCGGCCTCGGTACGCCCGGCGTCGGTGAGCGTGAACAACTTCTTGCCGCCCTCGCTCTCGCTGACGATCAGCCCCTCGTCCTCCAGCAACTGGAGCGTGGGATAGACAGAGCCCGGGCTGGGCTTCCAGGCCCCGCCACTGCGCTCGCCGATCTCCTGGATCATCTCGTAACCGTGCATCGGGCGGTCCTTCAGCAGGGCCAGGATCGAGGCCCGCACATCACCGCGGCGCGCCCTCCGGCCGCCTCCGCGACCACGTCCGCCGCCCCACGGCGGCCCGCCGAACCCCGGCCCGAACGGACCGAAGGCGGCACGCCCCCCTTCGTATTCACCCCGACCACGATGACCCGGTCCGCAGTTGCCCTGCCCGGATCCGGGTCCGTACCCGTGTCCACGTGAACGCATCGCTACGCTCCTTCCATCGTTGATCTGTCGCGATGCGTCAACGATATATCGGAATCCTTCGGTTGACAACCACCGATCGGGCCAGCTCCCTGAAATTGGCCTTGGCCTGCGGCTTCAGTGGACCCCTACGGTCAGCGGCATGCGGATTCGAATCGTCGACGCCTTCACCGACCGGCCCTTCACGGGCAATCCCGCCGGGGTCCTGCTCCTGGGGACCGACGCGTTCCCCGACGAGAGCTGGCTCCAGAACGTGGCGAGGGAGGTGAACCTCTCCGAGACGGCCTTCGCCCACCCCCTGCCCGCCGGCGGCGAGGCCGACTGGGCGCTGCGCTGGTTCACCCCCACCGCGGAGGTGGACATGTGCGGTCACGCCACGCTGGCCACGGCCCACGTCCTGCACGCGACCGGGGCCGCGACCGGCACGGTGCGCTTCGCGGCGCGGTGCGGGATCCTCTCCGCGACGGCGCACGAGGACGGCACGATCACGCTGGACTTCCCGGTCTCGCCGCTGACCCGCACGGAGGCCCCGTTCGGCGTCGCCAAGGCACTCAACGCGGCTCCACTCTCGGTCCACGACACCGCCGAGCACATCGGCGATCTGCTGGTCGAGCTGGCGGACGAGGCGACCGTACGCGGCCTGACACCCGACATCACGGCCCTGGCCACCCACTCGAAGCGCGGCATCATCGCCACCGCCCCGGCCGCGGACCCGGGCGGCGGATACGACTACGTCTCCCGCTGCTTCTTCCCCAATGTCGGCATCGACGAGGACCCGGTCACCGGCAGTGCGCACACCGCGCTCGCCCCGTTCTGGTCCGCCCGGCTGGGGCGCGACGAGCTGACCGGACTGCAGGCCTCCGCCCGCTCCGGTCTCGTACGGACGGCTCTGCGCGGCGACCGCGTCCTGCTGACCGGCCGTGCGGTCACCGTCATCGACGGCGAACTGCTCGCCAGGCCCTGACCCGCGGCCCCTGACACACAAGGCCTGACACACGAGGGGCGTACGGCTGCTGTCGTACGCCCCTCGAAAAACTCCGGGATCCGCGTGGATCACACCGTGGGCAGCCAGCCGACCTTCCCGGCGAGCAGCCCGTACCCGACGAACGCGACGATGTCGAGCAACGCGTGCGCGACGACGAGTGGGCCGACCCGGCCCCATCGCCGGTAGAGCAGCACGAAGACCACGCCCATCACCATGTTGCCGACGAAGCCGCCGATCCCCTGGTACAGGTGGTACGAGCCGCGCAGCACCGAACTGGCCACCAGCGCCGCCATCGGCGTCCAGCCCAACTGGCCCAGCCGGCGCAGCAGATACCCGACGACGATCACTTCCTCCACCACGGAGTTCTGCACCGCGGAGAGGATCAGGACCGGGTACTTCCACCAGACGTCGGGAAGCGCCTCGGGCACGACCGTCAGATTGAACCCGGCGGCCCTGGCGATGAGGTAGAACGCGAGCCCGGCACTGCCGATCCCGGCGGCCACCAGCGCACCCCGCCCCAGGTCCGGCCAGGGTTTCGTACGGTCGAAGCCGATGGCCTTCAGGCCACCGACGCCCTCCCTGAACAGCAGATGCGCGACGAGCGCGACCGGCACCAGGGCCGTGGCGATCCCGAACAGCTGCCAGGCGAGATCGAGCCACGGCCGCCCGGGGGCGAACGAACTGTTGAGTGTCGCCGCCTGGTCCTTGAGACCTCCCGGCTTCGTAAGCGACCCGACAAAGCTGATCAGCGACGACACCGCGCTGGCACCCAGCGAGAGCGCCAGGACGAGCAGGGTCTCCGACCGCAGGGTCCTCCGTGACAAACCTCCCTCGGGGAGCCAACCGGACTCACGTCCCGCCTCCGCCTGCACACCTGCCTCCTGTTGCCTCGTCCCGTCGCCACAGCTTGCCCGACGACGGCGCGGCGGACGACGGCAGGGGCGTAACGAGGACGTCGAGGCGCGGGGCGGGGGGCGGAGGCGGAGCGGGGCCGCGGAGGCGGGGAGGCGGGGCGGGGGCGGGGCGGGGACAGAGACAAGCAGGGACGCGGGCTGCCGCGAGCCGTCAGCCCGCCGGCCAGACCGGCCAGGTGTGCACGGGATCGCCCAGATGCATCAGCTCGGAGTACCGGCGGGTGACGGCCGCCAGCGCGGCTTCCCGGTCCAGTCCGGACTCCAGGGCCCGGTGGAAGGCGTCCGCCTGCCAGGACGCGCCGTTCACCCGGCGCCGACACCGCCCCTCGATGACCCCGAGGTAGAAATCGCGGTCCGCCGGCTCCACGTTCCACGCGTCCAGTCCGGCCGCGGCAAGAGGCAGCAGTTCGTCCCGTACGAGCTTGACGGCCGGTACGCGTGTCATGCCGCCGGAACGGCCCGGCCGCGGCCACTGGAGCTCTGCGTCGATGCCGTGACGGCACGCCGTGTCGAAGTTGGCGGCGGCGACCTCGAACGGCATCCGGGTCCACACCGGCCGCGACTCCTCCGCCAGCGCCCGCACCAGCCCGTAGTAGAGGGCCGCGTTCGCCACCACGTCGGTGACGGTGGGCCCGGCCGGCAGGACCCGGTTCTCGACGCGCAGATGCGGTACGCCGTCGGCGAGTCCGTACACGGGACGGTTCCAGCGGTAGACCGTGCCGTTGTGCAGGACGAGCTCCTGCAGGCGCGGCACGCCGCCGTCGTCGAGCACCCGCAGCGGGTCCTCCTCGTCGCAGATCGGCAGCAGCGCCGGGAAGTACCGCAGGTTCTCCTCGAAGAGCTCGTACGCCGAGCCGACCCAGCGCTCGCCGAACCAGGTCCTGGGCCGTACGCCCTGTACCTGGAGCTCGGGCGGCCGGGTGTCGGTGGCCTGCTGGAACAGCGGCGGCCGGGACTCGCGCCACAGCTCCCGGCCGAACAGGAAGGGCGAGTTCGCGCCGACCGCGATCTGGACGGACGCGATCGCCTGCGCGGCGTTCCACACCTGGGCGAACCGGCCGGGGGTCACCTGGAGGTGCAACTGCACGGACGTACAGGCGGCTTCGGGCGCGATCGACGTCGAGGTGCAGCTCAGCCGCTCCACTCCCTCGATGTCGAGGGTGAAGTCCTCGCCGCGGGCGGCGACGATCTGGTCGTTGAGCAGGACGTAACGGTCGACCTCCGAGAGATTCGCGGAGACCAGGTCATGGCGGGTCAGAGTCGGGAGAATTCCGATCATCACGATCCCGGCGTCGACCTCGGCGGATTTGCGGTGGGCATATCCCAATCCGGTACGGAGCTCCTCCGCGAGCTGATCGAGAACTCGGCCGGCGAGCCGGTGGGGGGCTATGTTGACCTCCAGATTGAACATTCCCAGCTCGGTCTGGAAATCTCGGCTGGCTATCCGGTCGAGCACTTCGGCATTCATCATCCGCGGCAACCCGTCGGCCCCGGCGAGATTCAGCTCGATCTCCAACCCCATCAGATTCTTGGGCCGATCGAACCTCTTCTCCGCCAGGAGCCTCCCCAGTCCCGCCAGACACTGCTGAAGCTCTCTCCGGTACCTTTGCCGATCGGACAGGTCGAACCCGCCTGCCACGACCTTCTCCCCCATCGAAGCACCCCTCCTCGAGTGGGCGGCCGACGGCGTCGGCCGCTTACGTCACGGACGATAATGCCCAGACCGAGTGATCGATAACGCCCCGCGTGCGACTGTGGACCGCTAGTCTGGTTCGGCATTCACGCGGCACATTCCTTCGGCATGGAGCGGTACGCAGTTACCGCTTCCCGATTGGTGGTCAAAACGCCGACGAGATTCGGCCGACCGCTCGTGGGGTAACACCCCAGGTGACGGCAGCGCGTTCATGGAGAATCACCAGAAACTCCCCGCAAGAAAGGCCGGATGCACCCTTGAACGCAATACCGGGGACGGCTAGCAGAAACATTGCGTGAACACGTGTCGTATAAACTCCGCGAACGAGGCAGAGAGTCGGCGCCCGGCCATGGAAATTCGGCCCCCTCTGGCCCACGCTGACAGTGCCGTCCGCATCTGCCCTCGCATCACCCTGTCTCTTGAGTGAGAGGCGACCCACCATGCCGCTGCTTGTTCCCCCGGCCCCCGCGCCCGCCCTGCGCAGCGTCCTCGCGGCACTCGGTTCCCCCGCCGCAGTCCGCGAGGCTCGTACCCCCGCCCTCCGTTCCGTCCAAGGAGCGGTGAGTGCCGAACTCCCGCTCCCCGTCCACGTGCTCGACCAGGTCGTCCCGCACCGCAGCCGCAGGCCACGCACCCGGCTGGCCGGCTGGCGGTTCCTCATCCGCAGCGGAGAGCGTGCCATCGCCGCCGCGGACACCATGCTGACCCCGGACGGCTGGGCCTTCTCGCACTTCTTCGAGGGCCCGTACATCGCCTCGACGGAGCGCGCGCTGCAGCAGGCGGAGGCCGTCCCCGGTGCATATCAGCCACGGCTGCTGTCGGTACCCGAGCTGTACATGCTCACGCTGTGGCTGCACAGGAACACCGAGGCGGACGCGGCGGGGGGCAAGCCGGCGCCCGCCGATCTGCTGGTGCCGCTCGCCCCCGCGCCACCGGGAATCGCGGCCCACCGGGCGCACCTGGTCGCGGATCTGCTGCCGGTGCTGACACTGCGTATCACCCCCGCGCCGCTGCTCGGGTCGCCCGCCTGAGCGACGGACACATGGTGTTCATGCCCCGTGACTTCAGGTCACGGGGCATGAACATGCCCCGTCCGGACTAGCCCACTCCGGCCACCCCGAACCACCCGAAGAGACGGTGCAGTTGGGCTGAACCGTCCGCGCGGGTGATACGTCATTAAGTGGTAAGACGAGGTGCCGCTAAATCCCTGCGGATGTGACGCCCGTGGGGCAACACTGGGACCGGACCGAACAAGATACGGGGGCGGCCATGAACACCGCATCGAGCCGCAGGACAGTCTCCACACCGCAGCGAAAGAACCCATCCATGTGCCAGCACCAGCCACCCTGCCCGACAGCCGAATCCGCCGACCGGGAGGCCGCCCGACTGGTGGCCCACCACCCGGAGCAGGGCTGGAGTCTGCTGTGCAACGGCGTCCTGCTCTTCGAGGACACCGGTGAGCTGCTCCCGGACGGGCAGATCATCGCCCCGCACCGGCCGCTGCGAGTGGTCACGGCAGCCTAAGGGCTGCCCTTAGGGCAGCACCCCGGGGCGGACGAGCCGCGCCGGACACGGCACCACACCGGGCACAGCACCACACCGGACGACCGAACCGGACAACAATGGGCCGGCTCGGAGGCGATCTCCGAACCGGCCCTGACGCATGTCCGGGCGCGTCAGCTGTCGTACTCGTCGAGCGGCGGGCAGGAGCAGACCAGGTTACGGTCGCCGAACGCCCCGTCGATCCGGCGCACCGGCGGCCAGTACTTCTCCGCGGCCTGGACACCGGCCGGGAAGACCGCCTCCTGGCGGCTGTACGGGTGCTCCCACTCCCCGCCGAGCACGCCCGCGGTGTGCGGCGCGTTGCGCAGCGGGTTGTCCTCCGCCGGCCACTCGCCCGAGGAGACCTTCTCGATCTCCGCGCGGATCGCGATCATCGCGTCGCAGAACCGGTCGATCTCGGTGAGGTCCTCGCTCTCGGTGGGCTCGATCATGAGCGTGCCGGCCACCGGGAACGACATCGTCGGCGCGTGGAAGCCGTAGTCGATCAGTCGCTTGGCGATGTCGTCGACGCTGACGCCGGTCGCCTTCGACAGCGGCCGCAGATCCACGATGCACTCGTGCGCGACGAGCCCGGCCGGACCGGTGTAGAGCACGGGGTAGTGCGGCTCCAGACGCTTGGCGATGTAGTTCGCGGCGAGCACCGCGACCTGAGTGGCGCGCTTGAGGCCCTCGGCGCCCATCAGCCGGACGTACGCCCAGGAGATCGGCAGGATGCCGGCGGAGCCCCACGGGGCGGCGGAGATCGGTCCGACGCCCGTCTCGGGCCCGGCGGTCGGCTGGAGCGGGTGGTTCGGGAGGTACGGGGCGAGGTGCTCGCGGACGCCGACCGGGCCGACGCCGGGGCCACCGCCACCGTGCGGGATGCAGAACGTCTTGTGCAGGTTGAGGTGCGAGACATCGCCGCCGAACTTGCCCGGCTTGGCGAGGCCCACCAGCGCGTTGAGGTTGGCGCCGTCGACGTACACCTGGCCGCCGGCCTCATGGACCTGGGCGCAGATGTCGGCGACGTGCTCCTCGAACACTCCGTGCGTCGACGGGTACGTGATCATGAGCACGGACAGCTCGTCACGGTACTGCTCGATCTTGGCGCGCAGGTCCGCCACGTCGATCTCGCCGTCATCGGCGGTCTTGACCACCACGACCTTCATTCCGGCCATCACCGCGCTGGCCGCATTGGTGCCGTGCGCGGAGGACGGGATCAGGCAGACGGTGCGCTGGTCGTCGCCGTTGGCACGGTGGTACGCGCGCACCGCCAGCAGGCCGGCGAGCTCGCCCTGCGAGCCGGCGTTCGGCTGGATGGAGACCTTGTCGTAGCCGGTGACCTCGGAGAGACGTTCCTCCAGCTCACGGATGAGGGTGAGATAGCCCTGGGCCTGCTCGACCGGGGCGAAGGGGTGGATCTGGCCGAACTCCGGCCAGGTGACCGGCTCCATCTCGGTGGTCGCGTTCAGCTTCATGGTGCAGGAGCCGAGCGGGATCATGCCGCGGTCGAGCGCGTAGTCACGGTCGGCGAGCTTGCGCAGGTAGCGCAGCATCGCGGTCTCGGAGCGGTGCGCGTGGAAGACCGGGTGGGTGAGGACGTCATCGGTGCGCAGCAGGGCGCCAGGGAGGGTGTCGTCGACCGTGGCGTCGAGCGCCTCGACGTCGCCCTCGACGCCGAAGGCGGACCAGACGGCGGCGAGCTGGGCGCGGCCCGTGGTCTCGTCACAGGCGAGGGAGACCTGGTCGGCGTCCACGAGGTGCAGGTTGACCCCGTGCTCACCGGCGGCGGCGACGATGTCGGCGGCCCTGCCCGGGACCCGGGCGGTCAGCGTGTCGAAGTACGCGCCGTGCACGATCTCGACACCGCCGGCGCGCAGCCCTTCGGCGAGGATCGCGGCGTAGCGGTGGGTGCGGCGCGCGATCGCCTTAAGGCCCTCGGGGCCGTGGTAGACGGCGTACATTCCGGCCATGACCGCGAGCAGCACCTGCGCGGTGCAGATGTTGCTGGTGGCCTTCTCGCGGCGGATGTGCTGCTCACGCGTCTGCAGCGCCAGGCGGTAGGCCTTGTTGCCGTCGGCGTCGACGGAGACGCCGACGAGGCGACCGGGCAGACTGCGGGCGTGCTTGGCCTGGACGGCCATGTAACCGGCGTGCGGCCCGCCGAAGCCCATGGGGACGCCGAAGCGCTGGGTGGTGCCGACGGCGATGTCCGCGCCCAGCTCGCCGGGCGAGGTGAGCAGGGTCAGCGCCAGCAGGTCGGCGGCCACGGTGACGATCGCGCCGAGCTCATGGGCCTGGTCGATGACCGGCTTGATGTCGCGAACGGCGCCGGAGGCACCCGGGTACTGGAGCAGCACGCCGAAGACGCCGCGCTCGGCGATCCCGGCCGGGATGCCCTCGCTGAGGTCGGCGACGACGACCTCGACACCGGTCGGCTCGGCGCGGGTCTCGATCACGGCGACGGTCTGCGGCAGGGTGTCGGCGTCTACCAGGAAGACGCCGTCCTTGACCTTGCCGACGCGGCGGGACATCGCCATGGCCTCGGCGGCCGCAGTGCCCTCGTCGAGCAGCGAGGCCCCGGAGGTCGGCAGACCGGTCAGGTCCGCGACCATCGTCTGGAAGTTGAGCAGCGCCTCCAGCCGGCCCTGCGAGATCTCCGGCTGGTACGGCGTGTACGCCGTGTACCAGGCCGGGTTCTCCATGACGTTCCGCAGGATGACCGGCGGGGTGAACGTGCCGTAGTAGCCGAGGCCGATCATCGGCGCGAGCACCTTGTTACGGTCCGCGAGGGAGCGCAGCTCGGCCAGGACCTCGGGCTCGGTGCGGGCGTCGGGCAGGCCGAGCGCCTCGGCGCTCTTGATCACGTCCGGCACGGCGGCGCCGGTCAGCTCGTCCAGCGAGCCGTAGCCGACCTGCGCGAGCATCTTCGCCTGAGCCTCGGCGTCGGGCCCGATGTGGCGCTGCTCGAAGGGGGTGCCTCGCTCCAGCTGGGAGAGCGGAATGCGGTTGGCGGTCATTGCGGAGGCCTCCTGGTCATTGCGACCTGCGAGGGGCACCACGGCGCGGGTGCCCGGACGGCCTCCCCCTCTGTCATCTCAACCTGAGAGCTTCACCGGACCGCCCTGAGGGCAGCCCGGCTTTCACCGTCGGTGAGAGCGGATGCCGTCAAACGCCCGCCCTGCTTTCCAGAGTGACCTCGTCCGTGCGGTACAGGGGCCTGAGAGATTCCGGGGAGGATTTGCTCCTTCGGCGTCTCCGGCACTTTCACCGGAGCACTCTCCCGCACGGGGTCAACAGCCGCCTGCCAGCCTACCAGCGAGGTCTTGGCCCGAACCCTCGAGTGGCCGACGCCTCAGATGTGCACTTTCGTAGTGTCCATGAACCGTTGCGACCTGTAGGAGGGACCGTGCAGACCGATATCGATCCGCGCAGCCTGATCGGCCGCAAGGCGTTCGACCGCAACGGCGCCAAGATCGGGACCGTGGACGAGGTGTATCTCGACGACGCGACGGGGGTGCCGGAGTGGGCGGCGGTACGCACGGGCCTGTTCAGCCGGGACGCGTTCGTCCCCCTGGAGCCCAGCGAACTCGCGGGCGACGGTTTGCACATCCCCTTCGAGCGGGCGCTGATCAAGGACGCTCCCGACTTCGGTGTCGGCCGGCATCTCTCCCCCGAGCAGGAGCTGCAGCTGTACCACCACTACGGACTCGACCTCCCCGCTCCGCCGGAGAAGCCGGCAGCCTCTCCACCGCCCACCTCCGATGACACCACCACGGACCCCCCTGGCACCGGCCCCGCATCCGGCCCGGGTTCCATACCCGACCGGGACTTCGGCCGGCTGGCGGGCAACGACGACTGATCCGGCGGTTGCCGCACCAGCGGCAGCGGCTCCGACGGCTCCAGCGCCGGATCGTCCACCGAGAACGTCCGCACCCGCCCGGGGACGACCGACCACGGCTCCTCGAAGCGGACGGTGACGCGACCGAGCCCGCTGCCCTGGACCCATCCCGCTCCGTAGTCGGCGTGCCGCACATCATGGCCCGCGGCCCAGTGCCGCTCGGCCGGAGGCCGCTGCTCCTCCTGCGGCGGCTCCTCGCCCCCAGGACGGTGCTCGGAATCCCCGGTTCCCTCCTCGTCCGCGTGCTCACCGGCCGCGGCCTGCGCGAACAGATCCTCCTGGGTGTAGTCGGCCAGTCCGCTGACCCCCACGCCCAGCAGCCGGACGCCGCCCGTCGTGTCCACCGCCTCCAGCAGCCGGGCCGCTGCCTCCCGCACCACCGCCGGGTCGTCCGTCGGCCCCCGCAGCGTCTCCGACCGCGTCAGCGTCGAGAAGTCGAACCGCCGTACCTTCAGCACGATCGTGCGCCCCGAGTGCCCGGAGCCGCGCAATCGCTTCACACAGCGGTCGGCAAGCCGCTCCACCTCGATCCTGATCCGCACCCGGTCGTGCAGATCCACATCGAAGGTGTCCTCCACGGACACCGATTTGGCATCCCGCTCGGCGACCACAGGACGGTCGTCGAAGCCCATCGCCATCCGGTACAGCGCCGCCCCGTGCGCCCTCCCCAGCAGCCGTACGAGTTCGTCCTCGCCCGCCTCCGCCAGCTCGGCGACCGTGGTCATGCCCGCCCGCCGCAGATGCTCCCCCGTCGCCGGCCCCACTCCGGGCAGCGTCCGGACCGACATCGGCCCGAGCAGCTCCCGCTCGGTGCCCGGCTCGATCAGGACGAGTCCGTCCGGCTTGGCCTGCTCGGAGGCGATCTTCGCGAGCATCTTCGAACCCGCCAGCCCCACCGAGCCGGTCAGTCCCGTGCCCCCGAGAATGTCCGTGCGCAGCCGCTCACCGGCTTTCCGTGCCGATCGCGAGTCATGGGCCGCCCCACCCGCCTCCAGGTCGACGAAGGCCTCATCCAGGCTCAGCGGCTCCACCAGCGGCGACAGACGGCCGAGCAGCTCCATCACCTGGTCGCTCACCGACCGGTAGAGCGAGAACCGCGGCACCAGATACGCGGCGTTCGGACACAGCCGCCGGGCCTGCGCCATCGGCATCGCCGAATGCACCCCGAACCGTCTCGCCTCGTACGACGCGGTGGCCACCACGCCACGCGGCCCCAGGCCGCCGACGATCACCGGTTTTCCGCGCAGACTGGGCTTCGACGCCTGCTCGGCAGCGGCGAAGAACGCATCCATGTCGAGATGCAGAATGGTCGGCGCGGGTCTCACATCTCCGATGCTGCCCTACGCCACTGACAATCGGCCGTACGAGCGTACGAGCCGCGCCACGAGCCGCTGCGGGGCAGTGGGCCCCGCAGGGTTCAGCCCGCCCGCTCGCGGCGGCGTCTGGCCAGCTCGTCGCCCGGATCGTGGCCGACCAGCGTCTCACCGGTGTCGATGCGCTCACCGTGCAGCTGCGACAGCGCCGCCTCGACGTCCCGCCACACCACTCCGACGGCGATCCCGAAGACGCCCTGGCCACCCTGGAGCAGGTCCACGACCTCGTCGGGCGAGGAGCATTCGTACACGGTCGCGCCGTCGCTCATGAGCGTCATCCGCTCCAGGTCCGCGAAGCCGCGGGCCCGCAGGTGCTGCACCGCGGCCCGGATGTTCTGCAGCGCGACGCCCGTGTCCAGGAAACGCTTCACGATCTTCAGGACGACGACGTCCCGGAAGCTGTAGAGCCGCTGGGTGCCCGATCCGTACGCCGGCCGCACGCTCGGCTCCACCAGGCCGGTCCGTGCCCAGTAGTCGAGCTGCCGGTAGGTGATACCCGCCGCCGCGCACGCGGTCGGCCCCCGGTAACCGATGGTCTCTGTCGTCGGGTCGGCCGTCGCACTGCCGTGAACCTGATACGTCCCGCCCTCCATCGGAGTGTGTCCGAGGGGACCTGCTGCCGTACCGTCGCCGCTGCTTCTCACGCCGACCTCCGTCCTTGACCTGCCATCTCGACGGTAGGCAGTCGCTCGGGGTGCGTCAACGATCGCCACACTCGGCACGCCGAGTGATAATCACCCTGAGAGTGGTTTTCCGTGCCCCGGTCACGGGAATGGCTTTCCGAATGCGCCCGGGCAAGCCGGTGCGAGCCGACGGTGCAGGGTCACTGGCTGCTGGAGCCGAAGTCCTCGGGCGAGATCTGGTCGAGGAACTCGCGGAACTTCTCCACCTCGTCCTCCTGCTCGTCCGGGATCGCGATGCCCGCATCGTCCAGCACCCCGTCACTGCCGTAGATGGGCGTACCGGTGCGCAGCGCGAGCGCTATGGCGTCGGACGGCCGGGCGCTCACCTCGACCCCGCTGGCGAAGACCAGCTCCGCGTAGAACACGCCCTCACGCAGGTCAGTGATCCGGACCTCGGTGAGCTCCTGCCCGACGGCCTCCAGCACGTCCTTGAAGAGGTCGTGGGTCAGCGGCCTGGCGGGGGCCATGCCCTGCTGTGCGAAGGCGATCGCGGTCGCCTCCCCGGGGCCGATCCAGATGGGGAGGTACCGGTCGCCTCCCACTTCACGCAGGAGCACGATCGGCTGGTTGGAGGGCATTTCCACCCGGACACCCACAACGTCGAGCTCGTTCACACAGCAACCCTAGGACGTGCCCGGCAGGTTTGGGTAGTCGGGCCGCCCCAAGATCAGGACAAGCTCAGTGCAACCTCAGTGCAGGCGGACACCCAGTGCCGTCTGCATCAGGGCCGTGTGGAGCCGCACGGACAGCGCCGCCAGCTCCTTCGTGGTGGCCTCGGCATGGGCCCTGGTCTGCGGATTGCGGTGCCGGCGCAGCGGGGCGACCACTTGTTCGACCAGACCGGCCTCGCGGTCCGCGGCCGCTTTCATGGCACGCAGGTGCCTGGGTTCCAGACCGAATCTCCCCAGATCCGCGATCAGTTTGGCGACCGTCACGGATTCGGCGTCGTAACCACCGTCCGCCGCCGGAGTGATGAGTCCGTACGACTCCCACTCGTCGAGCTCCTCCTCGGTCACCTCCGCGGCGGCAAGCAGCTCGGCACGGCCCACCCGCGCAGCCGTGGGGCGGCCCGGCTCCGGGTCCCCGGACGGGGGCAGGTCCCGGCCCGCGCCCTGGGGTGTCAGCGGGACCTGCTCGCCGCGGCCCAGGGCGTCGAGATGCTCCCGGATGACCTTCAGGGGAAGATAGTGATCCCGTTGCATGCGCAGCACCTGCGCCAGGCGCTCGACGTCCTCCGGGCTGAACTTTCGATAGCCGGAAGGGGTACGCCGCGGCTCGACCAGTCCCTCGGCCTCCAGGAAACGGATCTTGGAGATGGTGACCTCGGGAAACTCGTCACGCAGCTGGTTCAGCACCGACCCGATGCTGACCAGCGTGTCGCCACTGGCGGTGCCGTGACCGGCACCGCCCGTCGGAGTTCGCAGCATGGATGTCCCTGAGGGTCACACGCCCCGCTGGCTCGAGTAGAAGACCAGCCTGTACTTACCGATCTGAACCTCGTCACCGTTCGCGAGAACGACCGAGTCGATCGGCTCCCGGTTGACGTAGGTACCGTTGAGACTGCCGACGTCCGTGACGGTGAAGCTGCCGTCGGCGGCCCTGCGGAACTCCACATGCCGCCGGGACACGGTGAAGTCGTCGAGGAAGATGTCGCTCTGCGGATGGCGGCCGGCCGTGGTCAGCTCGCCGTCCAGGAGGAAGCGGCTTCCCGAGTTCGGCCCGCGGCGCACCACGAGCAGCGCCGAGCCGAGCGGCAGGGCTTCTACGGCCGCCTGGGCCTCGGGCGAGAGCGAAGGGATGGGCGTCTGACCCGTGACCTCGGCCTCGTAGGCTTCGATCCCGGAGATGGAGATCGTCGAGGTCGTCTCCGAGGCACGCTCGGCCGGCGCTCCGGACCGCAGCGGCGCGCCGCAGTTGGAGCAGAAGCGGCTGGTTTCGGCGTTGCGGTTCCCGCATCGCGTGCAAACCGGCATGGACGGATCCTCCTGCCGCGGCTGCCCCGCGGGGGCATGGGATGCGTACGGGTCGGGCGTAAACCCTCCACCCGTACTTGAGGTTGACGGTTCCCCGAAACCTATGCGGCCGGGACCGGCAGGGTCAACAGCAGACGCGCCCTGACCGCCGGGAATGTCACCGCCGGAGCCGGCGACCTCGTCCCGGAAGAGCGGGCGCTCGCCGCTCTGCTCCGCCTCCTGGCCATGGCGCGGTGCGCGATGACGGGCAGTGCCGCTGTCCTCGCGTGCGCTCTTGCCGAACAACTTCCCAAACAACTTCACGGGCGATTCCCCTTGACCGAAATAGACCCGCCCGTGGGGCAGGAACCCTGAATGAACACACCTACCGACCCGGACATCCTCACAACGTCCGTACCCTCCGGACAGTTTCCACCACGCAGCACGCTTACGATGCGTCGACCCCCCGCAACCTGTTGCCCATGTCCGGACACCGCCTCGCGCCCCCGTCCCACTAGGAGGACGACCGAGCGTAGTCAGGCCGTTCCACGGGCCGCAAGGCGTCCACGACGATCTTCTCCGACCGGGTCACCGTGGCGGTGGCCTGCTCCTTCTCCAGGGTCTGCACCACGCCTCCGGGGATGTTCAGCGCCGGCTCCAGGTCCTGCGGCTTGCCGATCACCTTGAACCGGTACGGCGCGCTGATCTTCTTGCCGTCCACCTGGATGTCGCCGTCCCCGCCGGAGAAGTACGAGTCCGCGACCAACCTCACACCATTGACCTGGATCGCCTCGGCGCCCGCGGCACGCAGCTCCTGGATCGCGTCGAGCAGCATGTCGGACTCCACTGCGCCGGAGCTGTCGTCGATGGTCAGCGTGATACCCGGACCCTCGGCCGCCACCGTACCGGCAAGAATCCCCAGCTGACGCTCCTTTTCCAGGGTCTGCTTGCGCGCCTCTTCCGCCTGGTCCGAGCTGGTCTCCAGCTCGGTGCGCTGGTCCTCCAGGCGCTGCTTCTCGTCCTCGAGCCGCGTGGTGCGGTCGTCGAGTTCGTCGAGAATGCGCACCAGGTCCTCCTGGCGCGCGCCGCGCAGAGCACTGTTGTCGCTGTTGGAGCGGACCTGGATGGCAAGGCCGAGTCCCAGGACGAACAGCAGTACAGCGACGATGAGTTGGGCCCGGGTGACGCGCGGCGGCCAGAGGCTCGCGACGAGTCGGCGGCGCCCGGTCAGCTGCGGTTCCTCGGCGGGTGTTGCCGTCTGCGGCGGCTCCGCCTGCGGGCCGTCTGCCTGCGGGACACCGGTCTCCGGGCTGCCGGTCTCCGGGCCGGCGATCTCCGGGCCACCGGTGTCCCGATCGCCCGTCCCCCGCTCCGACTGCGCTCTGGGCAGCTGCCCCTGCGAGTCCTGGTGATCCTGCGGCTCCGGCCGGTCCTGTGGCTCCGGCCGCTCCTTCGACGTCTGCTCGTTGTGGCTCATCGCCCTCACGCCCTGAACACGTGCCGGCGGATGGCGGCGGCGTTGGAGAAGATCCGGATGCCGAGCACGACCACGACACCCGTGGAGAGCTGGGCTCCGACGCCCAGCTTGTCGCCGAGGAACACGATCAGCGCGGCGACCACGACGTTCGACAGGAACGAGACCACGAAGACCTTGTCCACGAAGATCCCGTCGAGCATGGCCCGCAGGCCGCCGAAGACCGCGTCGAGGGCCGCGACGACGGCGATCGGGAGGTAGGGCTCGACCACCGCCGGAACTTCGGGCCGGACCAACAGTCCGACCACGACTCCCACGACGAGGCCCAGTACGGCGATCACGATGTGCCCTTCCCTGTGTCTGCCGTGCCCTGCCCGGTGCCCGTTCCGGCACTGGCGGATCTCGGCTCTGCGGTACGTACGATCAGGCTCGGCGCGGCAGGCAGGCGCACCTGCTCCTGCGCGGAAATACTGGTGCGGATGCCGAAGTTCTCCTGCAGCGCATGCAGGTACTGGCCGTCGGCACTGTCCTGGAAGGCGGTGCTGAGCTTCTTCCCGTCCCCCACCGCGAGCACCGTGTACGGCGGCACCAGCGGCTTGTTGTCGACCAGTATGGCGTCGCCCGCGGCGCGGATCGCGGACAGGGCGGTCAGCCGCTGTCCGTTGATCGAGATGGCTTCCGCTCCGGACTGCCACATTCCGTTGACGACTCGCTGCATGTCCCGGTCGCGGACCCGCCCCGTGTCGGAGAACCCACTGCTCTCCCGCGGACCGCCGCCGCCGGACCCGCTGTCCTTGGCGTCGTCGACGACCAGCTTGACGCCCGGGCCGCTCACCTCGGTCGCGCCCGAGAGCAGCGCCGCCAGCGCGCCCTGGTCTCCGCCGTGCTGCTGCAGCGCCTTGCGCTGCCGCTCTTCCACCTCGTCACGGAGCTGGTCGACGTCGACTTCCAGTTCATCCGCGGCCGAGGTCTCCGCGTCGATGCGGTCGATGAGCTCCTCGCGCTCCTTCGCCACGACCGGTGCCGATATCCGCGCCTGCGCGGCACCGAGCGTCACGACCAGCCCCGCCAGCACCAGACCTGCCGCGAGCCACATTTTGGCCCGCAGCGTCTTGGGCAGTCCGCCGCCCTCGGCCTCCCTGCGGGCCGCCGCCTCCGCGTAGCCGTCGTCGAGGCTGTGGTCCATGACATTGGTCAGCAGCGACATGGAGGCATCAAGGCGCGGCGGCAGTGAGGCGGTGCTCCGAACGGGGGGCTGCTGCGGCATGCCGCACATCGTCGCACGTCGGAGCCGCTACCGCCGAATGGCCCCACCATTGCGCCGGAAGGCGGACCTCGCCGCCCTCCGGCGCACCCTGCACCTACCTCACTGACCTGCGCTGTCCACCACGCCGGACCACTCGTCGAGAAGGGCCTGGGCCGACGCGTCGTCCGGGCCTTCGGCCCACAGATGGGTGACGGCCTCGGCGGGGTCGGGCAGCACCATCACCCACCGGCCGTCCGCCTCCACCACCCGTACACCGTCCGTCGTGTCGACCGACCGGTCTCCCGCCGCCTCGACGATCCGGCGCATCACGAGCCCCTTGACCGCCCACGGCGTCGCCACGTCCCGCCGCAGTACGTGCGCCCGCGGAATGCGGGCGTCGATCTGACTCAGTGTGAGCTGTGTACGGGCCACCAGCCCGATGAGCCGCACGAACGCTGCCGTGCCGTCGAAAACGCTGCTGAACTCGGGAATGATGAAGCCGCCGCGACCGTCTCCACCGAAGATGGTGGATTCCTCCCGGCCGACCCGGGTCAGATCGTCGGGCGACGTGGTCGTCCATTCGACCTGCGTGCCGTGGTACGCCGCGACCTGCTCGGCGATCCGTGTCGTCGTCACGGGCAGCGCCACACGCCCGCTGCGCCGCTCCGCGGCCACGAGGTCGAGCATGACCAGCAGGGCCCGGTCGTCCTCCACGATCCGCCCTCGCTCGTCCACGAGCGACAGCCGTTCACCGACGGTGTCGAAGCGCACACCGAACGCCGCCTGTGCGGATGCCACGATCTCCCCGAGCCGGACCAGCCCCGACCGGCGGGCATCGGCTGTCTCGGTGGGCCGGGACTCGTCGAGGCCGGGATTGATGGTCAGCGCGTCCACGCCGAGCCGGCCGAGCAGACTCGGCAGAACGAGCCCGGCACTGCCGTTCGACGCGTCGACAACGACCTTGAGACCCGCCTCTGCGATCCCCGCCGTGTCGACATTGCGCAACAGCGATCCGGTGTACGAGTCGAAGACGCTGGCCGGGAAGGTCAGGTCCCCGATCTCACCCGGGAACGCACGCCGGTACTCCTGCCGCGCGTACACCCGGTCCAGCTTCCGCTGCCCGGCCTGGGACAGGTCCGCGCCGCGCTCGTCGAAGAACATGATGTCGACGGAGTCCGGCACTCCCGGTGACGTACGGATCATGATGCCGCCCGCACTGCCTCGCGCCGTCTGCTGACGGGCCACGGGCAGCGGCACGTTCTCCAGGTCGCGTACGTCGATGGCGCTGGCCTGCAGCGCCGAGATCACCGCCCGCTTCAGTGCCCGCGCACCACGCGAGTGGTCTCGCGCGGTGGTGACGGTCGCGCCCTTCTTCAGCGTGGTCGCATACGCCCCCGCCAGACGTACGGCAAGCTCAGGCGTGATCTCCACGTTGATGATTCCGGAGACGCCACGCGCCCCGAAGAGGTGCGCCTGGCCCCGCGACTCCCAGATGACCGAGGTATTGACGAAGGCGCCGGCCTCGATGGTCTTGAACGGGTAGACCCGCACATTCCCCTGAACGATCGACTCCTCGCCGATCAGGCACTCGTCCCCGATGACAGCGCCGTCCTCGATCCGCGCTGCCCGCATGACGTCGGTATTCTTCCCGATCACACAGCCGCGCAAATTGCAGTGCTGCCCGACGTAGACGTTGTCGTGAATAACGGCCCTGTGAAGGAAAGCGCCGCTCTTCACGACCACATTGGAACCGACGACGGTGTGCTCGCGGATCTCCGCATCGGCTTCGACCTTGGCGTAGTCCCCGATGTACAGCGGACCGCGCAGCACCGCGTCGGGATGCACCTCAGCGCCTTCCGCCACCCATACGCCCGGCGAGATCTCGAAGCCGTCGAGCTCCACATCGACCTTGCCTTCGAGGACGTCGGCCTGGGCCTTCACATAGCTTTCGTGCGTGCCCACGTCCTCCCAGTAGCCCTCGGCGACATAGCCGTAGATCGGCTTGCCTTCCTTCATGAGCTGCGGAAAAACATCACCGGACCAGTCCACCGGAACGTCGGCCTCGACATAGTCGAAGACCTCGGGCTCCATGACGTAGATTCCGGTATTCACGGTGTCCGAGAAGACCTGACCCCAGGTCGGCTTCTCCAGAAATCGCTCGACCTGACCGCGCTCGTCCACGATGGTGATGCCGAATTCCAGGGGATTCGGCACCCGGGTCAGACACACCGTGACGAGACCGCCCTTCTCCTTGTGGAAGGAGATGAGATCGGTCAGGTCGAAGTCGGTCAGAGCGTCACCGGAGATAACGAGAAACGTATCGTCCTTCAGTGCCTCTTCGGCATTCTTCACGCTCCCCGCGGTGCCGAGTGGCTTCTCCTCGTTGGCATAGGTGAGCTCCATCCCCAGTTCTTCGCCGTCACCGAAGTAGTTCTTGACCAGGGAGGCGAGAAATTGCACGGTTACAACGGTCTCATTGAGCCCATGCCGCTTCAGCAAGCGCAGCACATGCTCCATGATCGGCCTATTGGCCACCGGCAGGAGTGGCTTGGGCATGCTCGAGGTCATGGGGCGAAGTCGCGTTCCTTCGCCACCAGCCATCACGACGGCCTTCATGTCGGAAGCGTCCTCCTTGAAGAGACGACGGTCCAGCCGACTTCACCCGTCCGGGCAGGCCCTTCTTGTGTCACATGTGGACCGGCGGACTCTGCACAGCTCCGTGCATACGGCTCAATCGGCCATGGCATCAGCCTTGACGAGTCGGCGGACCTGAACCACGTAGAGGATCCCTGCCCACCAATAGAGAGTTGTACCCCATCCTGCGAACGCCCATCCGAAAACTTTGGCAAGTGACGCAAGCCACGTGTTTCCGTCACTGAGCAGGAGCAGCGGGAAGGCATACATCAAGTTGAAGGTAGCCGCCTTGCCCAGGAAGTTCACCTGGGGCGGCGGATAGCCGTGCCGGCGGAGGATTCCCACCATCACCAGGAGCATCAACTCCCGTGCCAATAGAGCCACGGTGAGCCAGAGCGGCAGGATCTCGCGCCAGGTCAGCCCGACCAGCGTGGAAAGGATGTAAAGCCGGTCGGCAGCGGGGTCGAGGATCCGCCCCAGGCTGCTGATCTGATTCCAGCGCCGGGCAAGCTTCCCGTCGAGGTAGTCGCTGATGCCACTCAGCGCCAGCACGAGCAGCGCCCATCCATCGGCCTTCGGCCCGCCGAACTCAGGCAGGAGGATCAACCACAGGAACAGCGGTACGCCAAGCAGGCGAGCCATGCTGAGGATGTTGGGGATGGTGAGTACCCGGTCCGTCTGAACGCGAGTCTCCTGGACCTCCACCCGGGGGCCTCCAGTGCCGAACGTGCCAATGATGCCCCCTGACCTTACCCTTAGCTCCGTATGGCCTGTACCCAGGGGTGCCTGAACGCAGAAAAGCCCCGGACCACAAGGCCCGGGGCTTTCCCCAAAATTTGTTCGGCGGCGTCCTACTCTCCCACAGGGTCCCCCCTGCAGTACCATCGGCGCTGAAAGGCTTAGCTTCCGGGTTCGGAATGTAACCGGGCGTTTCCCTAACGCTATGACCACCGAAACTCTATGAAGATGTGAACCCGCCGACCACACGGTGGTCTCGGCATGTTCGTTACTTCAGAACTAACACAGTGGACGCGAGCAACTGAGGACAAGCCCTCGGCCTATTAGTACCGGTCAGCTCCACCAGTTACCTGGCTTCCACATCCGGCCTATCAACC
>NZ_JBVJKN010000023.1:0-121239 GCF_055585225.1 Streptomyces sp. NPDC053673
TCCTCGTACTGGACGTACTCGGATGAGTCCGACAACGCAGCGAGCGGGCGTGCCAGGCGTCGTGGGCCAGGCGGGACTTTCGCAACACGCCCTAGGTCGTCGACCGGCCTGCACCTGCGCACCCTGGCGACGTGTTCTCCTACGCCGTGGCCGAGAACGTCACAGTGTGCATCGACGGCACCGGAACCCAGGTCCGTCGGCCGAAGGCCGGACGTCCCGGACGGGCCGCCTACGTCTCCGGCAAGGGCAAGCAGAACACGATCAAGACCACCACCATCAGTGACGGTCGAGGACGCACCCTGTGGTGCCGGGCGGCGCGGCCGGGCCGGATGCACGACCAGACAGCGATGCGCGCCGACGTACGCCAGTACATCGAAATCCAGCATCGCCCCGTGAGCTGAGGGCAACACTGCCAACCCGCGCGCCAGCGCAGATCAGAGCAGCCTTGAGGTGCGCTTCTCCCCCGCCCTGAGGAGCGGAGCACTGCGCAAGATCATAGGTAGACGGCAGCGGGCGTCCGGGCCGGCGTCTTACTTGCTGTGCACGATCTGGATCAGGTTGCCGCAGGTGTCGTCCAGAACCGCAGTGGTGACCGGGCCCATCTCCAGCGGCTCCTGGGTGAAGTGCACCCCGAGGTCGCGCAGCCGGTTGAACTCCGCATGTACGTCGTCCACAGCGAAGGAGGTGGCAGGGATGCCGTCCTGGACCAGCGCCGTCTTGTACGGCTGCACCGCGGGATGGCCGGAGGGTTCAAGCAGCAGTTCGGTCCCGTCGGGATCTTCCGGCGAGACAACGGTCAGCCACCGGTCCTCGCCCAGCGGGACGTCATGCTTCTTCACGAAGCCCAGCACGTCGGTGTAAAAACGCAGGGCCTTGTCCTGGTCGTCGACGAAGACGCTGGACAGGTGGATCTTCATGGGGTGCTCTCCGGTGCCTCGGGCCTGAGCCATCGGGTCACGATGCGCTCAAGGGGTTCGGTGTTCAGATCGTGGAACTTGTAGCGGCCCTGGCGCCGCGAAAGGACCAGACCCGCGGATTCGAGTACAGCCAGGTGCTGGCTGATCGCCTGGCGAGACAGCCCCAGGCCGTGCTTTGTCACCAGCCGCGTGCAAATCTCGAACAGGGTCTGGCCGTCCCGTTCCACCAGTTCATCAAGGATGCGCCGACGGGTGGGGTCGGCCAGCGCCTTGAAGACATCCTCCGCCATGACCCACACCATAGGCAAGCGGCGACTTGCCTATCAAGTGGGGTGCCCTGCCGTCATCCGATCGGAGGGACGGGCCCTCGACTAGACGTCGAGCCGGTGGTCGGCCCAGACGTAGCCTTCGGGGAGCAAGTCGGTGATAAGGACGGTTCGGACGCGGTCGTCTTCGCCGACGATGACCTTGAGGGCGGGAAAGTAGTCGAGGAGGACCTGACGGCACCGGCCGCACGGGGGGACAACTCCCCGGTCGCGGTCGCCCACGGCGACGATCGTGTCCAGCTCGTAAATGCCCTGGGCGGCTGCGGCACCGATGAGGACCAGCTCGGCGCAGGGTCCTCCGGTGAAGTGGTAGGCGTTCACCGCCGTGACGATCCGGCCGTCCTGGGCGCGGCCGGCGGCTGCCATGGTGTGGTTGTCGCCCCGGCAGCGAACGCGAGCTACGTGCGCCGCCGCCTGGATGAGTTCGTCGTCGACGTGGCGGATCTGGGTGGTCATTCTCTCTGCCTTCGTCAGGTGTCAGGGGTTCACGCGGCTTGGGCCTCGTACCGGATCTTGGAGAACCGCGCCCCGGGGGGGGAACGCGAGCAGGCACAGCAGCGTGTCGGGCAGGTATTGCCGTGTCCGGCCAGTTGCATGATCCACGACTTGGTGAGCACTGCGCAGGAATCCGGGCTTGGTGCGCACTCGTTGCGACGGCTCAGCGTGAGCAATCGGGGCCTTGGAGTGCCGGTTGGTCACCGCGGCAGAGCCATATGCTGCTCAGGGTGCCTGTGTCCGTCAGTCATGGAGGTCCAGGACCTCTTCGAGGTGGTTGGCGGGGCAGAGCGGTTCTCTGGCTGAATTACCCGCCTGCCTGAGCGGCGTATATGGGATGCAGCCGGGCGGCTGCGTCCGGGGGGCAGATCTCGTCCTCCGGGCAGCACCAGGGCGCGGACGCGCGGGCACGTAACAGCCCCGCCGAGGGGGGACAGCGGGGCTTCAATCACTGAGCTTCTTCAGCGGTGCCGCTCCAGGGTGAGTATGGCTTGGCGATTGACGTCATGCGGTTCGGGCTGCAGCGGGCGTCACGGAAGAGCTGCCAGGACCCGAGGCGGGAGCCGAGGCGACAAGGTTGAGCACTGCGACCTCGTCGCCACGCGGCCCCGTCCCAGTGGCGCGCACCACGGTGCAGGCTGTCGACTACAGGCTGGCGATGCTGTCCTGCACCGACTTACCCCAAGCCACACCTTCGGCGTGCGTGCTGGCGAAGTCCGGGTCCACGTAGATGTGGAGCCTCTTGATGAGTTCACCCTCGAACTCGAACACATTGGCGAACAGCCCGAAGGAGGAAACGCCGTCAGGGAAGTCCACGCCTGACGTCGTTGTTCCCCTTTCCGCGCCCTCGACGATCACGTAGTTCTCGGACGACAACACGGTGAAGCCCTCGATCAAGTGCTCGAGCGACGCGATTCCCCGGCCGACCCCCTGAGCGAACGCTGCGATCTGCGCCTTCCCGCGCGCGATGCCGAACTTCGGGTAGAACATGTGAGCATCTTCCGTGAAGAGGTCGATGACCGCAGGGTTGCCGGCGTCCACCATGCGGAAGTAGTTGACAGCAATCTCTTCGCGACGCTTCTGAATATCGCTGGTGGCGTTCACTTTTCCTCCTGGTACGTGGTGTGTTGTGGTGCGCTCTCGCGCTGGTTGAGGGGCGCGGTCAGACCTGCGCGTGGCCTCCGTCGACGAACCAGTCGGCGCCGTTGACGAAGCTGGAGGCGTCCGAGGCCAGGAACGTCGCCACGGCGGCGATCTCGTCCGGGCGGCCGATCCTGCCGAGCGGCACCTCCGAGGCAAGCTGGTGGTCCGGGCCTACGGCGCCAACCAGGCCCGGGGTCTCGGTCGGGCCCGGGGTCAGCACGTTCACCCGGAACTTCCGTTCCTGCGCGCCGAGCGCCCAGCTGCGCACCAGGTTGCGTACTGCTGCCTTCGATGCGCCGTAAGTTGCCAGGCTCGTTCCGGGGGAGAGCGCATTGGTCGACCCTGTCACCACGATCGAGGCGCCGTCCGACAGCAGGGGCAGCGCCTTCTGCACGGTGAAGATCGTGCCCTTCACGTTCGTACCGAAGGTGGCGTCGATGGCTTCCTCTGTGATCTCACCGAGAGGCTGAGGGACGCCGCTGCCAGCGTTGGCGACAAGCACGTCGATGCGGCCCGCCTCCTCGCGCACGACCGCGTAGAGGTCATCGAGGTCCGTCTGTACCGAAACATCGGTCCTCACACCGGTGGCCGCCGGCCCGATCTCAGCGACGGCCGCGTCGAGCGGCTCCTGACGGCGACCGGCCAGGAACACCCGTGCCCCCTCCGCGGCGAACCGCCTGGCGATGGCAAGCCCAATGCCGCTGCTGGCTCCGGTGACCACCGCGACCTTCCCTGCGAGTACTTCGGTCATCGCGCTCCCACTCCTCATTCTTGACTGGTTCGTCCATAACACTAGCCGTTATGGACGAACCAGTCAAGAACCGGTAAGCTGTCCCCATGGCGCGACCTAGGAAGTTCGACGAGCAGCAGGTACTGGACACTGCCCGGGAGCGGTTCTGGTCGGGTGGGTACGCCGCCACGCGCATGGAAGACATCGCCGAGGCAACGGGGCTCGGCAAAGGCAGCCTGTACGGCGCGTTCGGCGGAAAGCAGCAACTGTTCCACCGCGTGTTCGACGACTACTGCACCTCCGTCGTCGACGCTGCGAGCCGGCAGCTGCGCGGCAGCGACACGGACGCCTACGCGCGGCTGTCCGCCCACGTGTACGCGGTGGCGGCGGCGACTGCCGCAGACACCGCCCGCCGGGGATGTCTGTTGGCCAAGGGCGCCGCCGAGCTGGCCGAACACGACGAGACGGTGGCCAAGCGGGCTCGCGCGGCCATCGAGGCGCTGCAGGCGCTACTGGAGGGCGACATCGCAGCCTGTCAGCGCAACGGCGACATTGCCGCGGACGCGGATCCGGGAAAGCTGGCTGTGCTGGTGCTCGCCGTGCTGCGCGGCATTGAAGCGGTGGGCAAGGCCGGAGCGAGCGAGGAGACGCTGACCGATATCGCCCGGACAGCCCTTGCTGCACTGCCCCGCCCCGCCCACTGAGTCTCCTCACCGTTGCCGCTCCAGCGTGAGGATGGCCTTGGCGATTGACGTCATGCGGTTGGGGCTGATGCGGGACCTGCGGAAGATCCGCCAGGACTTCAGGCGGGCGACGCCGCGCTCGACGGGTGCCCGTGCCGCGGCCAGGGCCCGGTTGACGGTCTTCTCGGTGGGGGCGAGTTCCTGCAGGGGCCTGCGCTTGACGCCCGTGGTCAGCCAGGGACCGCCGCCCTGGTAGGCGAGATCGGCCAGGATGGGGGCGCCCTGGCGCTCGCAGATCCGGATGATTCGGTGGGTGCGGGCTGCGGTCAGGTCGTGGGTGCGGCCCGGCAGTGCAGGTGAGAGCCACAGCAGCCGGCCGCCCGGATCGGTGACCACCTGCACGTTCACCCCGTGCCGACGGTGCTTGTGGGAGTAGTCGGCCCGTCCGTCGCCGACCCGGTCGCACTCGGCGAGCGTGCCGTCCAGCAGGACGAAGTCGGGTTCTTGCTCGCGCAGCGTCTTCAGCAGGCCCGGAGCACGTTCGGCGAGCAGGTTGACGACCGCGGTGGTGTAGGTGTGGGCGGTGGACTCGCTGATCCCGAACCCGGCGGCGATCTTCGCCAGGGTGATGTGTTCACGCAGGTACACCAGCCCCACCATCGCCCGCTGGGACGGACGGAGCTTGCAGCGGCGGTCACCTTCGCGGGTGACGATGAGCATGGTGACCCACTCCACGAGGGCATGGGGCAGGTCGAGTGCGGCAGGATAGACGACCAACGAGGCCCCCGGAGCAGCGTGGTTGAGACGTCAGACATCTCGATCAACTGCCCGAGGGCCTCACTCGTTGCGCTTCACGGCCCGTCACTCAATCGGTGGCCAACTCGAAGAAGCTCACTGTGGCAGGAAGCGCCGCGAACGTGTCCGTTCGCGCCGCGCCGCTCGCCGCGTGCCCGGCCGAGCAGGGCCAAGGGGCAGACAGGGCCTGCCGGCGCACGGGGACGGCCGGCGGCGAGAGGCGGGGAAGCGGGTGAGGGAGCAAAGGAGGAACGACAAGGCGAGCGGGCCGCGCCGAGCCTTCTCACCACGCCTCCTCATCCGACCATCGCGGAGAAAGACACCTCATGCGGCCGACGGGTGTCGGCGTTCGCGTGAAAGTACCCAGCTCGGTACACGGAAACGTACCCAGCAGGCTGGACGCCGGAGTGCTGGGGCCATCCGATAGCCGGCCCCGCCCAGGACGGCGGCTCCCACGTCCTGGAGACGCCCCCGAACGCCTCGCCTGCCCACTTCCGTTGCGGCGCGGACGGTCAGCGTGGGATCAGTGTGCCCTCTCTGGTGACCGTCAGGCGCACCTGGGAGCCGTCCGGCGAGCAGTTGCGGCCGTTGGAATAGGTGGGCTGCGGGGTGGTGGCACTGATCTGCCGGTCGAGCACAGTGGCGCCCCGCTGGTTCTTGAATACCAGCGTGACCTGTATCGGCTTACTTGATGGGAGGTCACGTATGATCACGAAGCCAGGCCAGGGGAGAGAAGGCTCGGGGTTTTGCGAGGCCCTCGCTGCCGGGGATTCTGTGGCGGTAGCGGATTCCGTGGTCATTACGGGGTTTCCTGGAGTCGCCGGTTCTTCCGGCCAGGTGTCCAGCTGCAGCGTGCGCTTCCGGCATGTGCCGTCCCAGCAGGCTGTGAGGGTCGCGTCGGCCACGCTGTTCGCCAGTTCCGGGTGTACAGCGACCCGGATCCCGGCGGGCGTGTCGATCAGGGTGCAGATGTCTTGCGTGTAACCTCCGCACGCGGTCAGCAGCGCCAGGGGGACCGCCAATCCGATGCTGCGTCTCACGCTGGCTCCTCGGCAACCGTCTGCGTCTTGATCATGGCCACTCATGTTGGCACAGCAGCTGCAGCACGTCACTCGACCTGGACTGTCACGTGCCATCCTCTCTCCTGTTGCTGAGTCAGGGCTGCGCGGAGCATGGCTGGTGAAGCGGAAGCGATTGCCCCGTGTGGCCGGTAGCATGAACACGGGTCGGCCACAGCGCGGCCGTCTTGCTCCTGGAGCGAGCAGGGTGCGTCAACACGTTGGCGCAGCCCCTATGTTGCCTGCGGAGGCTGGGTACGTAGCCGTGTACCTGCCTGAGCACGCCTGGGTGTACTCCGACACCGACGGGTCAAGTTGACCTTGGTTGCCGCTCTGGCTTCGCGCGGCCGCGCATATGGCCGGTGAGGTGTCTGGTCCTGACTTCACTACTGGTCATAGACGACGCTGAAGTCCTGGGCCCTCTCGTCGTAACTTTTCAGCAAGTCGCGGACGTGGTCGCAGCCGGCGGTTCTCTGAGTTCCCACTCGGCCCAGTGGACGAAGCGCAGTTGCTTGGGCATCTCGACGAGGCCGGTGATCGCATCCCAGAATGCGTCCCAGTTCATGCCGTAGAACGACGGGAAGCCGAACTCCCGCTTGAGGACCTCATGGAGATCACGCTCGCTGCCGACCGACCCGACGTCGATCACCACCTCGCGGTTCGGATCGCATGCCGACTCCTCGGGTTCTCCCCAGAAGGAAGGGAGCCACCAGCACAGGACTGCCCCGTCATCAGGCCAAGGGCGGCGATCTTCGCCCTCGAAATCTTCGAACAAGTCGGTGGCCGGGTCGATCGGGCGCCATGCCGGGTCGACAAGTTCGTCATCCGACGGGGGCCGAACGAACCGCCGGCCCCGCTGGTCGCAGGCACCATGGGCGCGGAGTTCTGCTGGGCCTCGGCGAGCGACCATCGATTGGCGCCACCCGGCCTGAACGGCCAGTGGAACTGCACCGGGTCATCTTCCCAGCTCGGCTGCGGTGCGCCTGCTGTCCTCGGACAGCAACAGGTCGACGTGCACGCGCGCTGTCATTCTCGGCATCCCCGACCTGACCGCCAGCTCGACGATCTCCTCTTCCATCGGGCCGCCCGGCACTCCAGCTGCACGTGGGGGTGCCGGTGTGCCGCGCTGCGCCCGCTGGGCCGTCGCCCGCTGCGCCTGATGGGGCCGGTAGCCGCCGGGGCCGCCGTTGCGTGCGACCTCCCGGCTGATCGTCGAGGTCGGCCGGTCGAGCCGCCTGGCGATCTCGGCGTAGGAGAACCCGTCGGCGAGTCCGGCCGCGATGCGCTCGCGGTCCTGCTGGGTCAACCGTCCTCCTGGCATGCCACCAGTATTGCCTTCGCCTCCATTCATTGCAACGCGGCATTGCATTCGACCCCAGCGTCATTGCATCAATTTACCGCCATCCACCAGCACTTACACTCTTCGAGTAATTGACGGTACTCCAAATGCAACGTAGCTTTCGGCATACGTCAAACACGTGATGTCGCGAGATGAGGAATGGCCATGAGCGAATCCGTCCACACCGTCACGACGCTGCCAACGGAGCGTCAGCCCGGTTGCCCCTTCGACCCGCCGGCAGAGCTGATCGACGCCCGCCGACACGGCCCCATCAGCCGCTGCACCCACCCCGGCGGAAAGCCCGGCTGGCTAATCACTGGATACGACCTGGTCAGGTCGATCCTGGCCGACTCGCGGTTCAGCTCGCGCAAAGAGCTCCTGAACGTGGTCGACTTCGAGATCCCACCGGCGCCGCCCGGCGAGTTCCTCCTCATGGACGAACCACAGCACGGGCGCTACCGGAAACCACTGGTGGGCAAGTTCACCGCGCGGCGGATGCGACTGCTCACCGAACGCATCGAGCAGATCACCACCGACTGCCTGGACGCCATGGAGAAGACCGGGCCGCCGGCGGACCTGGTGACCGCGTTCGCCAAGCCCATCCCCACCATCGTCATCTGTGAATTGCTCGGGGTGCCGTATCGGGACCGGGACTCATTCCAGGAACAGATCGACAAGTTCATGAACGGGGAGACGAGCGACGAGGACCTGACAGCGGCCTATACCGCGACCCAGAACTACCTCGCACAGCTGGTGGCCGCCAAGCGCGCGAACCCCACCGACGACGTGCTCAGCGAACTCACCGACAGTGACCTGACCGATGAGGAGCTGCAGGGGATCAGCCTGATCCTGCTGGCGGCCGGGTTCGACACCACCGCGAACATGCTGTCCCTCGGCACCTTCGCGCTGCTGCAGAACCCGGCACAGCTGGCTGCACTGCGCGCCGACCCCGCGCTCACCGACCAGGCCGTGGAAGAGCTGCTTCGGTATCTGAGCGTCGCCAAGACGTTCATGAGGACGGCGCTGGTCGACGCCGAGGTGGGCGGCCAGACCATCGAGGCCGGCACGACGGTCGTCCTGTCGTACAACACCGCCAATCGTGACCCTGAGCGCTTCACCGATCCCCACGTGCTCGACCTCCACCGGCAGGACGGTGGGCACCTGGCCTTCGGCCACGGCACCCACCTGTGCCTGGGCCAGCAACTGGCCCGCATCGAGATGCGGATCGCCCTCTCCGCGCTGCTCAACCGCTTCCCCACGCTGCGCCTGGCCGTACCGGCCGAAGAAGTCGGCCTGCGCCCGGAGACCGCGGACATCTACGGGGTGAAGAGCCTCCCGGTCACCTGGGATGCGTGACCGACACACATCTCCTCCCAGTAGGGCGCTCCTCAACCGGCCAGGAAACCGCCGCAGTTCCTCTGCGCTCCAAGTTCGTGAACAGGGTTTGGAAACTGTGGCTCCTGTACACCTCGTGCGCCGTGGTGCTGATCTGTTTCGCCACAACGGTCATCCTTCTGCCGGGAACGTCTTCCGGACGGTACGAACGTTTCACGAGCGGATACGACTCGCTCGAAGCCCCGGACTGGTTCGTCGCCATCGCGAGGGCTGGAGCCTGGTGGGCTTCCTATGTCTCCGCAGTCGCAACGCCCCTCCTCATCGCCCTTGCTGCTACTCACCTGCTGGCTCGATGAGCTCAGCGCCACCACCTGCGCACCCCATGGGGGACGGTAGGCATCACCTGGCTGCGGGGCGAGAGCCAAGCACGCACAGCCGCTGGGTGAGCGCACCTACACCCGCACCGCGTGCGGAGTCGTCTGTGTCCACGGGACAAGAACTCCGCACGCGAAACGCTCATCCGGGCAGGTCTGAACCCGACCGGCACTGCTCGTGGAAGACCAGGCGGGACGCCGTCCCGCAAGGCGGCGTGAGGCGGAAATCCCCGCTCAGCCCTCAAAACGGGAATCCACTCCCCTCAGGGAGGGGAGCAGTCAAACGCAATCGTTGGTGACGTCCCAGCACGTCTCCTCCGGGAAAGGGTCGCCACCACCCGACACAGGCGGCGTGCTGGTCGACGGCGGTGGTTCGTAAGTGGGCGGTGGTTCGTACACGGTCGGACCCGGCTGCCGCGGGGTCCGCGCTGGCTCCGGCTTCCTGGGATGGGCCGGCTTCTTGGACGGGGTCACCGATGGGGCGTCCACCGTCCCGCTCGGCGCAGGCCCGTCCTTGACGGGCTTGGTGACGGCAGTGCTGGACGTGGCACCGCCCGAGGGACGACTGGACTCCCTCGACGGAGAAACAGTGGCTGTCGGAGCGCCCGTCCGGGGCACTTGCGGCCCGCCAGAGTCGTCGCGGGGAAACAGAATCCCTGTGGCAGCTGCCGTGAGGAGCACGACCACGGCACTGGCCGCGATCACCAGGCTCGGCCGCCGAAGACGACGCTGAGCCCCCTGCGGACCCGCAGGTACGGGCTGCGCTGTCTGCGGTGCAGCAGAGGGATTCCGCTGCACCAGGCTCGTGGACAGGGCACCCTCGCTGGCGCCTGTCGCCGGCACAGGCACCTGCGGTGTCTCAACCGCGGGTGGGGGCACCGCGGCCTTCTGCCCTTTTTCAGGAACAGCAGGATTCTCCGCTTCGTCCGCCACACCAGCGGCGTCCGCGTCAGCGGTTTCGCTGTGGAACGCGGCACCCTTCCGTGGACCTTCGTCCAGGCTGCTTCGCGACTCCGGGCCTGGATCCAGGCGCTGCGCGGCAGGCGATCCCACTGGCGCCGCATCTTCGGCTGACACGACGTCGAAGGCGTCATGCTCGAGCTCAACAGCCAGGCGCTTGCGGACTCCCACCCAGGCCTCGACCGTGGGCTCGTCACCGCCACAAGCGCGGACGAATGCAGCCAGCAACTCCTCGCGCGGCAGCTCCTGCCGGTTCAATACGCCGGCGAGCGTGGCACGCGGCAGAACGTCGCCAGCCGCCCCCGCCCGGCGTTCCAACTCGCGATAGCTGAGATGCGCCCACTGCCGTAATTGCCGCATCACTACCACGAACTGCGCAGAGTCCCCAGCGTCATGCGGGCGCGGCATCCCCCCGTCCACCTCAGTCCCCCGGTTTCAGTTGTCGGAACTCAGTCATCCTCGGCAGCTTAGACAACCCGGACGTGCCATTACCCATCCTCTCCTCGATCCATTGACGCCGAATCGCGATGCAATGGCCGGCACTTCGAGCGCAGGTTCGGCCTCAGCTGTCGCATCAAGCCGGGCTGCACCACGGCTGCCCGGCACATCGCCGTAGTTCGGCACGAGCAATGCGGGGGCCGAACCTGGACGGCATCGGGCGCCGCCTCCACGACATCGCGATCGCTGACGGTCAGCACGAGGTCGCCAACGCGCTGACCTACGTCTTCGGAGGCGCGAGATGCCCGGACTGCGAAAGCGACTTCTTGGTACCCGACCGGATCAGCGCCGACTGGTCTGCCACACAGTAGGGCCAGGGGCATCGCCGTCTTCGCCGGGAACGGGCACGGGATGCTTCGGCGGCGTCGCGCCGGTCCCACGGACTCCGGCAAGATCGGTGGAATCCTGTGGCGCCCTCAGCGCCACAACCGTCGCCTCCAGCGGATCTTCTACACCTCCGCGCTGTTCGGCATCAGAAGGTGCGAGGAATCCCGCCGGTTCTACGATCGCAAGCGAGCTGAGGGCAAGCGCCACGCCCAGGCCGTCCTCACTCTCGCTCGCCGCCGTGTCAACGTCCTCTGGGCTCTGTTGCGCGACGGGCGGTGCTACGAGCTCGGCTTGTGGTTCAAGGTCCTGGTCGGAGATGCGCCTCGAACTTGAGCGGGGTCAGTTCTGGGCGGTCGGCCGGACGACGATCTCGTTCACGTCGACGGTTGCAGGCTGCTCGATGGCGAACGCGATGGCTTGGGCGATCGCGTCCGGCGGGATTGCGATCCGGTCCCGCATCTCGGTGATCTGTGCTCGGACCTGCGGATTCGTTGATGCCTCGGCGAAGTCGGTCCCTACTGCGCCGGGAGAGACGGTGGTCACCCGCAGCGAATCACCGGCCTCCTGGCGCAAGCCTTCGCAGATGGCGCGGACCGCGAACTTCGTACCGGCGTAAACCGCCATGGTCGGCACGATGCGAAATGCGGCCGTGGAGGCGATGGTGATGAAGTGGCCCACGCCCTGAGCCCGGAAGACCGGCAACGCTGCGCCGATTCCGTGCAGCACACCCTTGACGTTGACGTCGACCATCTGGTCCCACTCGTCGACCCGCAGATCGTCCAGAGGCGAGATCGCGCCGGCCCCCGCGTTGCTGACCAGCACATCGAGCCGGCCGAATCGCTCGCCGGCCAGTGCGACCAAGCTGTGGAGGTCGTCCCGTCGCGTCACGTCCGTGCGGGTCTGCACGGCCACGCCACCCGACTTCTCGATCCGCGCCACCAGCTCCGCGAGGCGCTCGGACCGGCGCGCACCCAGGACGAGCCGCGCGCCTCGCTCGGCCAGCAGCAGCGCGGCCGCCTCGCCGATGCCGCTGCTGGCTCCCGTGACCGCCACGACTTTGCCGTCGATTCCCGACACGATGTCCGCCTCTTCCTTCCGAATTACCGGTAGCAGGTGACCTACAGAGGTCATCGGTGAGAGCTGCACCTCCCACCAGGGATCCAGTGTGCGAGGCGTTTAGCCTGGTATCCAGAACGTGTTTATTCTGGAACCAGAGGTGCCATCCACGATGCAGACGCAGCCGAATCAGCGCCGTGAGCTGGGCGCTTTCCTTCGCAGCCGCAGAGAGCGGATCACACCTGACCAGGTCGGACTGCCACACACCGGCCGACGACGGACCCCGGGCCTGCGCCGGGAAGAACTAGCGCTGCTCGCCGGGATCAGCGCCACCTGGTACACGTACCTCGAGCAGGGCCGGGACATCCGCGCCTCGGACCAGGTGCTCGACGCCCTCGCCTCGGCGCTGCAACTCGACCGGTACGAGCGCGGTCACCTCTTTCAGCTCGCCGGTCACCAGGCTGCGGTCGAAACCGAAGAACCCGAGCCACTCGCCGCCGAGGTGGCAGCCGTCCCGCTCCTCCTCCAGCCGCATCCGGCATACATCATCGGCGGCAACTACGACGTGCTCAGCTACAACCAGGCGGCCGACGAGCTGTTCCCGCACCTCACCGCGGCAGCGGACCGGCCGGCGAACTTCGCCCGCTGGGTGTTCCTCGAACCTGCCGCCCGGGCCGTTCTGGTCGACTGGGAACTCGAGGCACGCGGCCTGCTCGCCCGGCTGAGGACACTGGCAGGACGCCACCCGGGCGACCCCCGGTACACCCGGCTGATCGACGAGCTGAACGCGGGCAGCCCTGAAGTGCGTGCCTGGTGGCCGCAGTACGACGTGCAGGCCCGGCACGGCGGACGGAAACGGCTACGGCGCCCGGGAGGTGGAGTGATCGATTTCGCTTACACCGCCTTCCACCTGGCCGAACAGCCAGAGCAGACACTGGTGATCTACTCCGACAACCGGGAATCGGCTGATTGAGCTTCAGGCAGCCCATCGCTCTCGCGGCTTGACAAACGGCATTAGGAATCGGTGAGACGGACTGTGATCCGTCAGTCTTCGGTGAGATTCGCTCAAGGTTTGGTGCGACAGGACACACATCGGCGCGCTGATGGACGAAATCGCGTATCTCACCGAAAAAGCGACCCACAGAAAGGCGGTAGGGGCGGCCGATCTCACTGGTGCGGGTGTCTCCATGAAGCCTACGGCGAGTCAAGTTCCTTGGGGCCGTAGTGGGCGGCTTCCACTCCTGTCACCAAGGCCCAGTAGCGATCTCCGTATGACCAGTGCCTCCACTCTGTGGGATAGTTGACCAGGCCGACAGCGGTGAGCGCTGTACCCATGATGTCCCGATGGGAGCGAGCCTCGCGGCTGATGTTGTCTGCCCGCATGTAACAGGCGCCCGCGCTCTCCTCAGGAGTCGCATTCATGCGGGTGCCCATGTCGAGTTCACGGCCGTCGGCATCTGCGAGCGTCAGGTCAACGGCTGCGCCGGCGCTGTGCGGTGCGATCTCGGGGGAGACACGTAACGGCTGACTGCCGAACGGATCTGCTCCGCGGACCATTCCGGGTGATCGGTCCGCAGTTGGGTTGCGTATTCGTCGAAGTAGCGACGTTGAAGGGACGGCGGTCGATACCCCTCGACGAGCAGCAGCCGCATACCTCGAGGCAGCTGCGCCTGGGCTTTGAGGAGTCGCTCGAGCACCCCTTCCCGTAGGTGGGCGAAGGCGCCGACGGAGTCCTGCCACTTCCGCGTCAACCAGCAGGGGGCTGTCTCGTCGCACATCCACGAGCCGTTCACCGCACTCCTCAGCAGGCACGGCTGCGACCTTCGGGTCGGACATCAGAACGATCTCAGTCATGACGCGATCATCTCGCGGACCTGCGTAGTGCAGCCAGTTTCGGGTCACCTCGTGCCGCGAAGGGTCTGTCCCGCCAGGTGGTCTCACGGAAGCGCGGGCGGTGGCTCTCAGCCGGTGGCATCTCCTCGGCTGGAGGGCACGAGCGAACGTGGCCTACGCCTTCTGCCTCAACGTCCCCGAAATCGCGCTCCCTCTCGTCCTGGTGACACAGTTGCACGCATCCCCGGTGTGATCGGCAGCCATCTTCGTGGCCAACCCGGTGCTGGTGGTCACCCTGCAGGTTCCGGTCACCGTCCTGGTGTCCCGCTTCTCGCGGAGAGCCATGGGCAGGGCGGACGGTGGCAGTGTCACCGCCGTGTGATCAACGGGACGTCGACGCCCCCCTCGCCCTGCGCCACGCGGTGCCGGCGCTCGGAGCGGGCCGCGCACCGCAGCTGCGTGCCTCGAGCGCCGAGCACCTGGCCCTGCTGCTGACCGCCGTCCCGGGCCGCCCGCTCAAGCCGGTGCTGGTGAGCCCTCCGGAGGAAGTCCGCGCGCACCGGCAAGGGGGCGCCTTGCTGGCCCGGCTTCACGCCGCCGGAGACCTGTCCGGCCCCCGGCGCGCGGAGGCCGATCAGGGCAAAGTGCCGTGGACGGTCCTCGCCGACCTGGAGGGCCACGAGTTCTGTGTCCTCGCCCGGTCCTGACGCGGAGCCTTGACGACACCCCGACATGTGAGCCCTGTCTGCTCATGCGCCATGACCCCGAGTGGGTTGCGCTGCCGCGTCTCGGTCGATTCGGGCGGCGAGAGTTTGCGCGTAGGGGGGGGCGAGATCGGCTCGCTCGTCAACCACAACGCTCAACTCGCCGACTGAAGTCGAGCTCCTCCGTCCGTTCCGCAAGCTTGCCGCGTTTCTCGGCAAGCTCCTGTTCCAACCTGACGACGCACCACTGAAGTTGGTCGTTGTTCGGGGAGTGGACCTGCGCGATGATCTTGCAGTTGCCTGCTCCTCGCCGCGCGTGATCGGGCGGGGTACGCCCACTGGGTCAAGAACGGGTCGACGTGCACCCACTCCTGGATGTCCGCCGGCGAGTTGGCGGAGGCCCCAGGCAAAGCCTTGTGAACGCGGCGTGACACGGCGTCACAGCAACTGTCGTGGCTTGGAAGGCAGTTGGGCGAGGCCTGGGGCTGAGCCGGGAATCACTCGCGAGATTCACAGGCTCGCTCGGGAGCGACCGGCGTTTGCAGCAAGATCACCATATGGTCTCTTTCAGGTTTGCCTTGGCCGGCGGTCCGCCCCTCGGCACGTTGACAGGCGCCTGTTGACATGTTGCTATGAGGCGCCGCTCAGCCGGACCTACGCCGCGTCGCATGCCGTTCGACGGGAGCGGCACCGGATCGACGGCCGCTTGACCGGAGCGGCGCCCCCATGCCGCTTCGGAGCGGCGCCCCCGAACCCAGAGCGAGGACCCATGCCTCAGCGCGCCGCGACCATCGTCGGCGGCGGGATCGGCGGCCTCGCGGCGGCCATCGCCCTGCACCGCCGGGGCTGGCGCGTCGAGGTGCTGGAACGGGCCCTGGAGTTCACTGAGATCGGCGCCGGCATCTCCCTGTGGCCGAACGCGCTGCACGCGCTCGAGGCGCTCGGCATGGCCGGCTCCGTCCGGGCACTCGGCGCCGTCGAGGCCACAGGCGGCGTACGCGACCGCCAGGGCCGCTGGCTGTCCCGTACGGACAACGCGGAGCTGGCGCGCCGCTTCGGCCAACCCCTGGTGGTCCTGCACCGCGCGGACCTGTTGCGGGCGCTCACCGAGGCGCTGCCCGCGGACAGCCTGCGGCCGGGCAGCGAGATGTCCGCGGTCCGCGACGACGGCCACGGCCTGGTCGTCGATCACCGTAGGGGCCAGTCGCGGCCCGACCTCGTAGTCGGTGCCGATGGGCTGCGCAGTGCGGTCCGCCGCGCCCTGTGGCCCGACTCGGCCGGTCCCCGCTACGCCGGTTACACCGCCTGGCGCATGGTCACCGAACCCCTCGCCGAGCCGCCCTCCGAGGGCGCAGTGACCTGGGGCCGGGGGGCGAGGCTCGGCTACACGGCGCTGCCGGGCGGGCGGATGTACTGCTTCGCGACCGCGTCGCTGCCGGCGGGAGCGGCCTCCGGCTCGTCCGAGTACGCCGAACTGCTGCGCCGGTTCGGGTCCTGGCCGGATCCCATCCCCGCCCTGCTGGCCGCCGTCCCCGCGGACGCGGTGCTCCGCCACGACCTGTACGACCTTCCGCCGCTGCCCTCCTTCGTCCGTGGCCGGGTCGCGCTGCTGGGCGACGCGGCCCATGCCATGACCCCCAATCTGGGCCAGGGCGCGTGCCAGGCGCTGGAGGACGCGGTCACCCTCGCCCACTGCCTCGACGGGACCCCGGACGTGGCCGCGGCGCTCCGCTCGTACGACCTGCTGCGCCGCCCGCGGACCCAGGCCATCACGCGCCGCTCCGCCCGGCTCGGCGCAGTCGGCCAGTTGTCGTCGCCGGCCGCGGTGCTGCTGCGCGACACGGCCGCCCGGCTGACGCCGACGCGGGCAACGCTGCGTTCCATGACGCCGGTACTCGGCTGGACCGCGCCCGGTGACCCGTTGACCGCGACGGAGAGCGAGAGCCACTGATGCCGGACTGGACGTATCACCCGCTGCGCGGCTTGGCCGCTGCCGCCCTCGGCCGGCGCCGTTCGCACCGCACCGCACTGCGGCTGCTGGCCTCGATCGGCTCCCGTCCTGCCGGCGCGCGGTTGATAGCCCGTGGCTTCGGCCACCGCCATCCACCGGAGCGGCTCGCCGGCGAGATCGCCGGCGTGCCCGTGAACGTCCGCCTCGGCATATCCGTCCCGCCCTCGCTCGCCCGCGAGGCGGTACGCGCCATGCCCCCGCTCGGGGCCGGTGTCGTCGAGGTGGCACCTGTCTCGGCGGCCGACGTGGAGACCGTCCGCGAGGCCGCTGCCGGCCGCTCGATCCCGCTGGTTGTCCGCACCTGCGACCCGGAGGCCGAGACCGCCCTCAAGCCCCATGTCGACGGCTTCACCAGCGATGACGACCCGCATGTGGTCCATGTGTCCGACCCGTCGGTCACCGCCGCGGCTGCCGCGCTCGAAGAGCCGGGCGCCGTCGTGCTCGCCCGGCCCGGGGTGCTCGTCGCGGCCGGACCCGGCTGGTTCGCACGGGTCACCGAGGCGGCCACGCCCACCGCGCCCGCTCCGGTGCTACGGAACGTCGGCCGCGATCCCCGCGGCTGGCCCTCCTGGTGGTGGGCGCTGCTCGTCGGGCTCGGCATGACGGGCGCCGGACTCGGCGCCGCGGCGATCACGCTCGGGCCTGTGCTGCTCTGGTACGACCGCGACTACCTGGGTATGACGCTGCACGAACTGCATGCCGCCAACCACCACCTCGTGCACTTCCTCCAGCACGACCGGATCACGATGGCCGGCACGATGGTGGCGATCGGCGCCCTCTACACCGGCCTCGCCGTGGGCGGGATCAGACGCGGCTGGCCATGGGCCCGCGAGGTGTATCTGCTCTCGGGGGCGATCGGCTTCCCCACCTTGTTCTACTTCCTGGCCACCGGCTTCGTCGAACCCCTGCACACCGCCACCGCCATCGTGCTGTTCCCGATGTTCGTAGCCGCGGTCCGTCGGTCGCCGCACGCCCCGCGGTGGCGCCTTGCGCCCGAGGGGCCGGAGCCGGAGCGCCGGCGGGCGCTGGTCGGCCAACTGATGCTGATCGTCACGGGAGCGGGGCTGTTCGCCGGCGGAGCGGTGATCTCGGTGATCGGTCTGACCGGCGTCTTCGTGCCGACCGACCTGGCCTTCCTGGACACCACCACGCAGACGCTGGCAGCCGTGAATCCCCGGCTCGTGCCCTTCGTCGCACACGACCGCGCGGGGTTCGGCGGCGCCCTGATGGCCGCCGCAGTGGCGATCATTCTGCTCAGCGCGTGGGGCTGGCGACGGGGTGAGGCCTGGGTGTTCTGGAGCCTGGCCGCAGCGGCGGCCGCCGGCTTCCTGCCGGCTGTCGTGGTGCACGGTGCGATCCACTACACGGACTTCATCCACCTCGCGCCGGTCTACTTCGGCATCGCCATGACCGGCACCGGCCTGCTGCTCGCGCGTCCGTACCTCTGCGCCGAGGCGTCGGCGCGGGTGAAGGACTGACCAGCCTCGGTGCCGTCGCGCACCGCACTCGGACACCTGGTCACCTTGACGAGGTTGAAGTTCTCGGCGAAGCCCAGCCGTCCGCCGAGGAGGCGGGTCGGCGAGGTCGCGCACACATGCTCGGCGGCAGCCGTACTCGTTGAGGGCGGCCGGAGCATGACGAGCGGCCAGCTCGTTCGTACCCATGCCCCTGCTCTGTCCGTTCCCTCGCACGTTGCATGTGACGCTCGGGCTGGCTTCGGCAACGTCAGTTCGCCCTGAGCGATGTCCGCGAGTACGGCTGCCCCGCCCGAACAGCCCGCGGAATTGTGCTAGATCGGTAACAGCCGGATCCATTGCTGTCGCCACCCCGTCCTCCCGAGTGCGACACGCGTGCAGACGTAGAGAAGAGCGGGGGCGGACATGGGGCAGAGTCGAAGCCGAGGGACCAACGGCCGTGTGCTGGCGGCGGCCGTCGTCGTGGCGGGGGTCACCGCCCTGGCCGCGGCGTGGACCACTCAGGCCGTCCCCGCCGGGGCCGGGCCGGCCGCCCCGCCGAAACCGAAGCCGATCGCGGGCCAGACCTCCGTGCCTGATCCCAAGCTCCCTGCCCCCGTTGTCAGCATGGACATCGCCCATGCCTCCGACAAGGGCCCCAAGGGCGTCAACATCACGATCGACGACGGTCCGGACCCGGCGTGGACGCCTCAGGTCCTCGCCGTGCTCCGGGAGAACGGCGTCAAGGCGACCTTCTGCATGGTCGGTACGCAGGCCCAGGCCCATCCCGACCTGGTCAAGGCCGTGGTCTCGGACGGTCACCGGCTGTGCGACCACTCCGTCTCCCACGACACGACGATGGACACCGCGTCACGTGCCTACCAGTCCAAGGAGATTCTGGACGCGGAGCGGATGATCACCGAGGCCTCGGGCGGTGTCGAACCGCTCTACTACCGTGCTCCGGGAGGCGCGTTCACACCCTACAGCCGTCAGCTCGCCGCCTCGCGGGGCATGCGGCCGCTGGGCTGGAACGTGGACTCCAAGGACTTCAAGCAGCCGGGAGCGGCCGCGATGGTGAAGACCGTGAAGAACGAGCTCTCCAACGGTCCGACAATCCTGTTCCACGACGCAGGCGGCGACCGCGGCCAGACGGTCGATGCCCTGCGGCAGGTTCTGCCGTGGCTGCGGCAGCAGGGGTACGTCTTCGGCTTCCCGGTGCGATGACACCACAGTGAGGCTTCGACGTCCGTCGCGAGGATCCCTCGACCACAGCCCACTGCCCGCGTGCACCTTCCGCCTCCCGGGCCCGCTCGCTACGCAGGGACCGGCGCGCGCCGCTCCGGCGCCCGTCGTCGATGTTGCCCGTGCCGGGCCAATGACACCCACATCGGCGGGGTATCCGATGGCAGCCGGCGCCGGGCTCATCATGATCAAGCCGCATATCGTCGCAGCCGCTGTTGCTCCATTCGGGTGACCTTTGCCGGTTACGGTTGCAGTCAGACTGGTACTGCGCTCCAGGACAGACCTGACCGTCCGCTCAGGTGACCGTCGTGTGTCCAGGTCGTTGATGTGGGCATGTGGCGGGGCGATCTCACCCATGCCGAGTGGGACGGCTGCCGCCGTTCCTGCCGGTCAGCAAACCTGACCCACGCGGACCGGGGCGGAAGTTCATCGGGCACAGGCGTTGCGGCTGCAGCAGCTGGAAGTCGATCTCCACCCGTGCTCGCCGCATGGGCTCGCCGCCACCCGCTCGGGTACATGAACGGGGCCAGTGGCCGGGCCGAGCGCGAGGGCGGCGCGTAGCCCTACTGACCATTCCCGCATGCACCAGGGTGCGCGCGACCTTGGGGCGGCCCGCGCCCCCTCCTAGCGAGCCGACCGCGTCGAAGAACTCTGCGGCGGACGCGCCCCAAAGCCGTGGGCCCTCCCCCTACTTCACCACCTCCGTGTCGTAGAAGCAGTAGTGACCGGCAATGGCGGCCACTTCGGGTTTCGGATCCAGGTAGGACCAGACAATGTCGTCCGCACCGGGGACCGACCAGTAGGAGGCATCGCCCTTGAACGGACAGTGGGAGGTTGCGGCGGACGGGATGAGCAGGTCGGTCCGTACGTCGGCAGGCGCCAGGTAGTACCGGACAGGGCAGCCGGTCTCGCGCAGGACCAGGGGCTGTCGGCTTTCGGCGAGCACCCGGCCGTCCCGTACGACGCGGACATGCTCGGTACCCCGCGCGACGGTAATGCGGTGGCCGCCGCCCTGGCTTTCGGGCCTTGTCTGTGGTGAGTGTGAGGTCATGACCGGATCAGCGTTCGGGCGCGGCTCAGTGTTCCCGGCCGCGGCGCCGAACGGCGGGGCGGTGTCGGGGCACCTCGCCCGCGCAGGAGCGCACACGCACAAGTCGCGGGGCGAGATGGGGCGCGGTGGCCCTGCGCTTGGCTTTGACGGCCCTGGTGGGAGGGCGGTGGCGACCACCCGGCCGCCCTCGTCTCCGCCACCCGGGCCAATGCTGCACAGCTGTCCTCACGGTGGGGAAGACCAGCCCTCAGGATCGCGACTGCCTGCGCAAACACCGAAGCAGTGCACGCTCCGTCACCAGCCGATCACGATCGAGCTGCCGCCACCGGTCCCGCCGTCGACGAAGATCGGTCCGCACCCGCGACTGGTACGCGGATATCCACCACTTCCTGGACGAAGGACGGCCCATCTCCGCCATCGCGCGCCGTCTGAACCTGGATCGCAAGACCGTGCGCCGCTTCCGCGACACGGACCTCGACCAGCTTCTCGCCTCCGCACGCGATCTCCGTCCCAAGGGTGTACTGGAGCCGCTCAAGCCATACCTCAACGCAGGCTTCATCGAGGCCCAGGGGCGAGTCAGCGGCACCCGCCTGTTTCACGAGATCCACGAGCGCGGCTACCAGGGCAGCCGTCAGGTCGTCCGCAAGCGCCTCGCCCCACTGCGGGCAGGCACAGCTGAGCCGGTCCGAGCTGTCATGAGCTGGCTGGTCGATGGGTGCCCGGGTCGTGTCACCCGTGTCGGCGTTCGTTTGAGAGTGCCCAGCCCGGTACACGGCGGCGTCTCCAGCAAGTTGGACGCCAGGCTGCCGGGACCGCCTGATAGCCGGCAGCCCTGGGGCACGGGCTGCGGTCTGGGTGCCCCATCGCAACGGGATGTCCAAAGCCCCCTTGGTGGCGGCCCCGTCCCGCATCCGACGATCAACTTCGACGCCACGCTGTTCGTCCTGCATCCTGACGACGTGCCAGGCACCGCTCTGCATCCCGGCCCCCGGCGTCGCGCCGGCTGCTGCGGACTTCACGGCCAGGACGGCCCCCACCTCGTCTGCGCAGACTGCGGTGCCGAAGTCGCCGCCAAGGAATCCGACTGCGGGACCGACAACCTGGTAGCGCTGATAGCCGCCGCAGTCGTCAGCAGCACGGGATCTCCATCTTGAACCCGTTGACTTTCGGCCCCACCTCGCACGCGTTCGCCGGAGCATGTGCGCTTCGCCGAAGGTCTTGTTCGAGGTCAGGATGATGGAGCCCTTCTCGTAACGCCTGGAGATGACCTGGAAGACCAGGTTCGCCTCGGCCCGTTCCAGCGGCTGGTAGCCCACCTCGTCGACCACGAGGACACCGGGACGGAGGTAGCTGGTGAGCTTGCTCATCAACCGTCCCTGGTCCTCAACGGCCTTGAGGTGGCGGACCATGTCGTCGAGGCCGGTGAAGTAGACCGAGTAGCCGACCCGGCAGGCCGCGAGGCCAGGGTGACAGCGCAGGTTGATTGCGTACCCGTGATTCACCGGGCACGGATAGGCAACTGCTGTGCGTCGAGCCTAGGTTCGTCGCATCGTCCTGGCGCGCCGTCCCGAGCCTGGCGCGGTGCCGACGGGAGCGAGTCGCCATCGCGCGTGCGGGACCTGGCCGGCGCGTCTCGCGATGTGTCCCCCGCCCTGTGATCCAGGCGCGGGGCACACCCGCCCGTCTCGTCACGACCTCCTCCGGCGCGACGACACCGGGCGGCCCGATGTCAGCAACGGTCCGGACACCCCACATGCACGCGGTGCCGCTTCGGCACACCAGGATCCGGTCCGGTCGAAGGGAATCACAGTGAAGAACGAACACCGAAAAGCCCGGCGTGGACGAATACTTGTCGCATCCGCACTGGGTACCACGCTCATCGGCGTCGGCGCGGTGGCCACCGCCATGGCGGGTGAGGAATCCCCCGCCCCCGGCGCTCCCACGCGGGCGGAGGCCGTACCGACGGCAGCCGAACGCACCGACGGACTGATAGTCGGCTACAAGCCGAAGTCGCCCGAGGCCGGTTCGGACAATGCGTTACGAGAGGACACCAAGGCCAAGGCAGCACAGGCCGAGGAAAAGCTGTCCTACGAGCGCCGTCTGGGCACTGGCGCCGTACTCATCGACCTGGGTGGAGTGCAGCCCACCAAGGATGTCGCGGCGCTGATGGAGAAGTTCAAGGCCGACCCGGACGTGGCCTACGTGGTCCCGGACGGCCGAGTGGAGATTCCGCCCCGCGAATCGTCCGCCGGTGGTGACGGCTCTGGCACGTCCGCTGCCGGCGACCGGGTCTCCGAGCAGTGGAACCTCTCCGAGGCGGCCGCGGGCATGAACGTCCCCGACGCCCTGCGTACGTCCACTGGCCAAGGAGTGACGGTCGCCGTCCTCGACACGGGCGTCGCCGAGCACTCGGACCTGGTCGCCAACACCGTCCCCGGGTACGACTTCGTCGCCGACACGCCCAACGCGAAGGACGGCGACGGCCGCGACGACGACGCCTCCGACCCTGGTGACGCTGCCAAGGACGGCGAGTGCCGCGACGAGTCCGGCAAGCCCCTGCCGAAGCACGACTCGTCCTGGCACGGCACCCACGTCGCGGGCATCGTGGCCGCCGCCGACGACGGCAAGGGCATCGTCGGTGTCGCACCTGGCGCAAAGGTGCAGCCGGTGCGGGTGCTGGGCCGCTGCGGCGGCCTTGACTCCGACATCGCCGACGCCATCACCTGGGCGTCCGGCGGACAGGTCGCCGGCGTAGTCGACAACAAGACCCCGGCCAAGGTCATCAACATGAGCCTCGGTTCCGAGGGCCCCTGCAACCCGGTCGTGCAGGACGCCATCGACGGCGCGGTCCAGCGCGGCTCCACCATCGTCGTGTCCGCCGGCAACGCCGACAAGGACATTGCCGGGTTCAACCCGCCCGTCTGCGACAACATCGTCACCGTCGCGGCCACCGACCGAGGTGGCGACCGTGCCGAGTACTCCAACTTCGGTGACAGGGTGGACATCTCGGCTCCCGGCGGTGAGACATCGGAGAAAGCCGCCGACGGCATCCTCTCCACGGTGAACTCCGGCACTGACGGGCCCGCCGCCGAAAGCCACGCCTTCTACCAGGGCACCAGCATGGCTGCCCCGCACATTGCCGGTCTCGCCGCTCTGATGATCGGCGCCGACGCCTCGCTCACGCCTGCGGCGATCGAAACGGCCATCAAGGGCAACGCACGCGCCGTGCCCGGCGTGTGCGAGGGGGGTTGCGGCAGCGGCCTCGCCGACGCAGCCAAAACCGTCGCCGCCGTTGCGAAGGACCCCGCGCCCGGACCGGAACCGACGGCCACACCGACGGACGGGCCGACTCAGCCCTCTGCGCCCGCTCCGATGCGAGGTGGATTGATGAACGGGGACACCAATGAGCCCGACGGCACCGCCGGGCCGACACGTCCACGGTGGTCAGCGTCGCCGACAACACAGTCACCGACGAGGCATTCGGCAACAACGGCGAGCAGCTCAGCGACAGCCGGGCCGGTCGGGGCACATCGACGGTCGGCCACCTCAGCGTCGACCTCGTCCGCATCGACGGTGAACGAGTGACCATCCGCATCTCCTGACCGGCCCTCTGTCAGGGATGCATGACCGGCCGCAGCGGACACCGCGGGACCCGCCAGACGGACCAGCGCGGAGTGAACGCGATCTCGCCGCTGCGGCCGGTACATGCCTGGCCGTCATCGCCCCCGAAAGGTCATCCGTGAAGCCCCCGGCACCGACCTGCACGGGCGCCGTCAAGCTGCCGCGCGGCCGCACGCTCCAGGCGTCCGGCACCGGCGACCAGAAGTACTCGTCGTCGGTGAGGCCGTCGACGTCGCAGTCCAAGCCCGCCCCAACCGGCCCCGATCACCGACAGCCCATCGCGCACACGCCCACACCTTCCGACGATGTTTCCTCCACTACCTCCCCGCCTGAAGCCGGCCCCACGGCTCAGGAACGTCGCAAATGCCGACGGGACCTACGAGATCGTCACCATGGCAACCGGCCTGGCCCTGAACGTGGGACGCGGCGACGAGCAGCGGGACGCCGGTCATCCAGTATCCACTCGACGGTGGCGACAACTCCACGTGGACGGTGACCCCCGACGGCAGGATCCTCGCAAACCACAGGCGGCCCGGAGCGCTGGGCTGCGGTTCCGGTTCGGGGACGAACTCGTGGGCGAGGCTGAGGGGGGTCTTCGGATGATCCGCAGGTGGTCGATCTCCTCGTCGAGTTCATGCAGGCGTGCGGCCAGTTCGTCGATGCGGGCCCGGGTCTGCGCGGCCTCGCCGCCTGTCAGCGCCCGCTCCCGCGCGGCGATCCGCTCCAGGAACGGTCTGGCCGCGTCATGCGCTCGTTGCCCGGCGATGGGTCGCGCAGATTGAGGACGGTGACCAGGACCGACCGCTGATCAACGTCGCTCGCTGCGCATCCAGGTCGGGGGCGAACCCACCCCGCACTTCGTCGCCCGCCGCACGTGCTGCGGCAGTCAGGTCCTCCTCATCCGGCTCGGCGGAGATGTGCTCGCACGACCTGGGCAGCCGGACAGGTGCACCGCCTCGACGTGATACGCCTGGGTCACATCGAAGTCCGAGGGAAATACGGCCAGTTCGGCCAGATCAGGGCGGATGCGCAACGAGCTTCAGAGCGCAGTCGGTCATACGACCGACCCCTGACGACGCTCCAGCAGGAACATCCGGCGCAGGTGACACTCCAAGGTGACCACGATGCGTACGTAGAGCTCGATGTGCTCGACGGAGGCGCTGGGGCCGCCCGGCCACGGCGCCGAGCTACGCTGCCGCGGCACACCCACGCCGAAGTCCTGCTCCACTGCACCAAGGAGATGCCCGCTCCTGGTGCCAACTCTTCATGTGCGAACCCTACTCCCGCCCGAGCCAGAGGTCAGGGCCGAAGACCTCGTAGTGGATCGCTTCCGCGGGCACGCCGCGGCGCAGCAGGTCGCCCCGGATTGCCCGCATGAACGGCAGCGGGCCGCACAAGTAGGCGGTAAGCCCCAGGGGGAGGTCCAGACTGCCGACATCGGCCCGGCCGGTCGACGCCGCCGGCGCCTGGTCGCCGGGCCCCTCGTACCGAAGGTGCAGCCGGGCCTCCGGCAGCGCCCGGACGAGGCTGCGCTGCTCCTCCCGGTGCGCATGGTCGACGGGGGTGCGGTCGGCGTGGACCACGGTCACCGAACGGGCGGAGCCTGTGGAGGCGAGGTGGTCCAGCATGGCCAGCATGGGCGTGCAGCCGATACCGGCCGAGGCCAGCAGCAGCGGGGCGTCGCCCTCCGGCAGCACCAGGTCACCGAAGGGGGCGGACACGGTGAGCACGTCACCCGTCCGCGTGTGCGTGTGGAGCCAGGAGGAGACCTCGCCGTCCGGCCGCTCGGCGTCGTGGACGTGCTTGACGGTGATGCGCCAGTAGGGGTGGCCGGGTGCGCTGGACAGGCTGTACTGGCGGATCTGCCGGGCGCCATCGGGCAGTTCGGCCTGAACGCTGACGTACTGGCCCGGGCGGAACGGCCCTGTGGGCCGGCCGTCCGCGCGCCGCAGCAGGAAGGAGACGGCGCCGGCGGCCTCCTGGCGCCGTTCGATGACCTCCATGCGGTGCCAGATGCCGCCCTCGGTGGTACCGGCCTCCTGGTAGAGGCGGGCCTCGATGGCTATCAGCGCGTTGGCCATCAGCCAGTACACCTCGTCCCAGGCCGCGGCGACCTCGGGGGTGACGGCGTCGCCGAGCACATCGGCTATCGCCCCGAACAGGTGGCGGTGGACGATCTTGTAAATGAGAGATTCACGAAGTGCGTGTTTTGTTGTCGGTTTATGGATCGTGCGGTGACGTCGGGCAGGTGATGGGACTCGCGCTGCGGTTGCGGGCTCTCGGCGCCGAGGTGCGGGTGTGCGCGCTGCCGGACTTCGCCGGCGCGACCTCGGATCGGAGCTGATGACATGAACCCCTTGATCACCAGCGCGTTCGAGCTTCCCGACCAGCTCTCTCCCAAGGCCGACCCAATGCCCATGTGAGCGCGTCGTCCAGCCTGAAGCTCGACTACATCTTCGGCCCGCAGAGCGCCGACTACTCCTGCTCGACCACCGCCACCGGTATCTCGGACCACTATCTGATCCGTGCCGTGGTGAGCTACCACTGAGCGAGGAACTCCCCTTCCCGGGACCGTCGGGACACCCCGCCGGTCCCGGGTCCGGTGTGCGGCTGCCCGATGGCGCTTCGGACACAGGTCACAGCCGAGCGGCACCCCACTGGCCAACCGCCCTGCCCTCGGTGGCGCTGAGCGCGTATCGCTGAACGCAGGCCTTGACGTCTCTCTCGGAAAGAGAGAACTGCGGGTGTCGCGAACGCCCCCCGCTCTTCGGTAGGGGACCGGAGCACTCACCGGGTCATGGCCTCAGAGCAGTGTGTGGGGATATTCGTTTCGTGCCGTGTGGTAAGCGCCTTACTGTGGCGCGGTGACGACTCAAATGATCGTTCTCAACGGTGGTTCCAGCTCGGGGAAGTCCGGGATCGTGCGGTGTCTGCAGGCCGTACTGCCGGATCCGTGGCTGGCGTTCGGGTGCGACTCGTTCGTCGACGCCATGCCCGCGAAGATGCAGGCGTCGGACGAGGGGATCGTGTTCGCGGCGGATGGCGGGGTGAGCGTCGGGGCGGAGTTCAGGGCGCTGGAGGCGGCCTGGATGGAGGGGGTCGTGGCGATGGCCCGTGCAGGCGCCAGGGTCATCATCGATGACGTCTTCCTCGGCGGAGCGGCGTCCCAGCAACGGTGGCAGAAGGCTCTGGGCGAACTGGCCGTGTTGTGGGTCGGCGTCAGGTGTGAGAGTGCGGTCGCCGCAGGCCGTGAAGTCGCACGAGGAAATCGTATCCAGGGGATGGCCGCATCACAGGCGGATGTTGTTCACCGAGGGGTGTTCTATGACCTGGAGGTCGACACGACGCATGCCGAGTCCCTGGTGTGTGCGCGAACCATCGCCGCCCACGTCAGCTGACCGCCGGATCGGCTCCCGGCTGCGCGGCCGACAGTCGTAGGCCGCTCAAGCTGCGGCGGTGCTGGGACGTCCCCCAGCGGTTGCCTTTCTCGTTGACGAGGCGTCGATGCCCAGCGGTCTGGTTCTGGAGCCCCCGGGCTCAGGACCGGCGGCCGAGGGCTGCGCCGAGCGCAGCGATCCAGATCAGCAGTAGGGGCAGGGATATGAACGCCATCGGGGTCAGAGCCGTGGACAGGAGCAGGTAGCCGGTGCCGGACCCGGTGATCGTGGCGGCGAGGGCCCAGCCGATGACGACCTCCCAACTCCGCAGCAGTGTGCCGTGCCGCGAGGCCACGCAGGCAGCGACGGCGAGCGCGCGGGCGAGCGCAGGCAGGGGCGGTTCGTCGCCGATCTCGGCTTCGGCGGCCTCCAGTTCCTGCGCCAGCTGGGCCATGCCCTGCGCCTGGAGCGCGGCCTCGACAGCGGCCTTGTCAGGAAAGTGTTTGTACAGGGACGGCGCCCGGATGCCGACACGCTCGGCGATGCGCCGCATCGACAACGCGTCCGGCCCTTCAGCGTCGAGCAGTTCCCGGGCGGCGGCTGTGATCTCCTGCGCGCGGTCAGCCACAGCGCGCCGACCGAGCGATCGCGATGCTGGTGGGGCCCGTCTCCAGCGCGCGGAGGCCCAGGGCCGCCGCGCGCTGCCGCTCAGACCGCAGTCCGCTCCACGGGGATCCACAGCTCCGCGTCCGCCTCTGCCGCGTCCTGCGACAGCCGGGTCCGCAGGATCTCGGGGCCCGGCCGGCTCCGGTACGGATTGGACGGGAACCACTGCGTGAACACGTCCCGCCACAGGTACTGGAGCGCCTGCGGAAACGGCCCGGAGTTCTCGAAGACGGCCCACGTCCCGGCCGGGACGGTGAGCGCGTCCATGCCCTCGGGAACGGAGGCGTTGGTCACCACGCCGTGGTAGTAGTCCAGTTCGGTTCCCTCGGCGCGGCTGTCGTCCAGATTGTCACTCACCGAGACGATCCCCTCCGGCTCCTGATCGGACAGGCTCTGAATGCGCTGCAGTGCCTCCTGGCCGATGCCCCGGATGAAGGCGGCGATGGCCGGGTTCACCCCCTCGTGCACGAGGGGGACGCGTGCTTTCCTGCCGACCACACGGAATTCCTCCTTCTCCACGATCCTGTACCGGATGCTGCTGCCCCCTTCGACGATGAGACGGAAGGACATCCGTGGCTGGGACTGCAGACTCGCACCGGCCCGCCTGGCCTCGCCGGGACCGACGCCGTGCATCGCGCGGAACGCACGTGCGAACGCCTCCCCCGAGGTGTAGCCGTAGCGCACCGCGACCTCCAGCAGCGTCCGCTCACCGGCCAGCACCTCGGCACCCGCGACCGTCAGACGCCTGCGCCGTATGTACTCCGACAGGGGAATCCCCGCCAGCGCGGAGAACAGCCGCCGGAAGTGGTACTCCGACGTCATCGCGATCCGCGCCAGGTCGGACACCTCGATCCGCTGATCAAGATGGCACTCGATGTGCTCCATGGCCTGGTTCAGCCGCTCCAGCACCCCGGCCTCCTTCCCTTTCGATCACTCACGTTAGGAAGGACCCAGCCTGCCGTACCCGACATCCTGTGCCCGGTCCGGTCGGGTACGCCGGGCGCGGACGGCACGCGCACACCACGCCTGCGTCAATCACGCCGAGGGACACGTCGCCGCAGGGAGCTCGACCCTGACGGTTGTCCCCTCTTCAACTTCCTGCCAGGACAGACCGCCCCCAGCCATGGGCCGCTGTCCCGATGAACAGCTGCCCGGGGGGTCCGGGGCGATGCGCGGGATCCCCGGCTCCGGGCCAAAGCCGCATCGTGGCGACGGTGACCGGACGCGCCCATCTGCGAGCGGTGTGTCTCGTTGGGCGCCGGTGGGCTGACCTGCGCAGACTGGAAATATGCGCAGGATGATCGTCGGCGGGACGGCGGGGCGTGAGGATCTGCTCGGCGCGGCAGTCGTCGAAGCGGTCGAGGCAACCGGCGCGTACGCGGGCAGTGTCTTTCTCCGTTCCCGCGACCGCCGGTCGATCGTGCTCGCCGCGACGTACGGGGTGCCACCCTCGCTGCTCGGTGGGTGGCGTCTCATCCCGATGAGCAGCCCCCTCCCGGTCGCCGTGGCGTACGGCTCGGGGCGCACCGTGCACTTGGCCGACGCCGAGGAGACGATGCGCCGGTTCCCCCAGCTCGCGGTGGCCCTGCCGTACGCCTTCGGCTCCTGCTCCGTGCCGGTGGGCGCAGGCGGGGAGGCCTTCGGGGCGCTGGCGATCGTCTGGGCGGCCCCGCCCGGCAGCGAAGGGCTTTCCAGGTCCCAGCGCCGCCGCGTGCGGAGCATCGCCGGCCGGCTGGGCGAGTCCCTCGCCGATCTCCGCGCCCGTACCGGCGATCCTGTGGAATGCGACCCGCAGACGGTTCCCGTCGAGATCCCGGCTCCGTCGGCAGAGCCCGTGCGGGTGGGCCTGTTCGACTGGAACCTCGTCTCGGGCACGGTCACCGCGGACGACGAGCTCTGTGCGATCCTCGGTGTCGACCCCCGTGCTTTCGACGGACGAGCCGAAACGCTCGCTTCCTGCCTGCATCCCGGCGATCTCGCCTCGTTCCGGGCCGCCGGTCGGGAGGCGGCCGGCGTGGGCAGGGTCACCGCGCGGCGCCTGCGCGTACGGGACCTCACGGGCGGCGGCGAGGGGTACCGCACGGTCGAGTTGTGGGGGCGCCGCGTACCGGAGGCCGACGATGCCAGGGCGCCCGTCCACCTGGTCGGCGCGGTCGTGGACGCCCGAGCCGGCCACGCGGCCCTCGCCGCGGTCGAACGGCTGCGGGACGGTTTGTTCTCCCTCGCGCCTGACGGGCGCGTCACGTACGCCAACCACAGCGCCCTGCAACTGCTGGACGTTCCCCGTGAGGAGTTGCTGGGCCGGTTCCTGTGGGACGTGCCGTGGCTGTCCGATCCCGACATCGAGTACCGGCACCGGTCCGCAATGATCTCGCAGATGCCGGCCTCCTTCCTGGCCCGCCGCCCGCCCGAGCAGTGGCTCTCCTTCTCCCTCCATCCGGAGGCGGACGGAGTGACCGGCCGGGTGGTGCCCATCGTTCAGCCACCCCCGGACTCCACGCCGTCCCCCTCCCCGGCCGGGACATCAATCGCGCCCAGAACGGCTCGCATGGGCGTCGTGTACCGCGTCCTGCAGCTGGGCAGCGCACTGACCGAGGCAGTTACCACACGGCAAGTCTGCGAAGTCGTCGCCGAGCAGCTGCTGCCGGCCTTCGGAGGCCAGCAGCTGGCGATCTACGTCGTCCGCGACAGAGCGATGCACCGGCTCTTTCACACCGGCCACCACGAAGACTTCCTCGACTGGCTGGAGGGCGTATCGCTGCACGCCCGCCTCCCCGGTACGGAGACCCTGACCTCCGGCGCTCCGCTCTTCATCGAGTCGCAGCAGGATCTTTCCCGGGGCTATCCGGGCATCCCCACCGGCAAGGTGAGTTCCTGGGCGTACCTGCCGCTGATCGCCTCCAGCCGCCCCGTCGGCACCTGCGTACTCGGCTTCGACGAGGTCCATCGGTTCACGGAGAAGGACCGCAGCGTTCTCACCGCACTCGCCGGGCTGATCGCTCAGGCGCTGGAACGAGCGCGACTCTATGACTCGGAGTACGCCGTCGCACGCGGCTTGCAGCAGGCACTCCTGCCGCACCGGCTGCCGGCAGTCCCGGGCATTCAGACCGTCGCCCGCTATCTGCCCGGCACCAGCGGAATGGACATCGGCGGCGACTGGTACGACGTCATCCCCACCGACCGGGGAGTGTGTCTCGTCATCGGGGACGTGCAGGGGCACAGCATCGCCGCCGCGGCCACCATGGCCCAGCTGCGCAGTGCCGTACGGGCCTTTGCGGCCGTGAGCCATACGCCGGGCGATGTGATGGCGGGCGTCAACCGAACCCTCCTCGACCTCGACCCCGGGCTGCTGGCCAGCTGCTGCTACATCCACCTCGAACACCACAGCCACCACGCCCACGCCGTCACCGCCGGCCACCCCCCACCCCTGCTCCGGCGCCCCGACGGCACGACCCACACCCTTGACCTGGACGTCGGCCCGGTCCTCGGCGTGGAGCGCGCAAGCACCTATCCCCCAACCCGGATCGCCCTCCCGCCCGGGTCCGTCCTCGCCCTCTACACAGACGGCTTGGTCGAGGAACGTGGAACCGACATCGACGTGGGGATCGACCGACTGCGGACGACCCTCGCCCACGCCCGCGCGGACTCCCTGGACGAACTCGCCGACCGGCTCCTGCACAACGCCCGCGGATCCTCCTACCGGGCCGACGACATCGCCCTGCTCCTCACCGGCTTCCGGTCACCGCGCTCTGAATGAGACCACCGAGAACCCGTGCGTCGGCCGACGGTTCATCTGCAGTTCGGTACCCCGCTTGCCTGCGACGGCTGGGAAGTCGGGGTCCTTGGCGCGGCCCGGCGCAGCGCAGTGGGGCTGATCTGCGGCAGCCACAGGCTCGGCTCACGGCCGCTCCTTGGGCGTGCACCGAGCGGGCAGCGTGCCGCATGCCGGTGCTGTCGTTGACCCAACCTTCGGTGCCTGCACCCGAACGCGGGCGTCACCACCAGCCGGAGTCGGTTCAGCCGCGTTCACTCAATACCTCCAGGTAGTGCGGGTTGTGCATCACACCGAGGATGTTGCCGAACGGGTCGAGCACGGCTCCGGCCCGGAAGTCGCCGTAGTTCCGCAGCGGTTCGTGCTCCTTCGCGCCGAGCTTCAGCAGCCGCGCGATCTCCGTGTCGACGCAGTCCACGTGCCAGTACGCAACCACGCCGGCCGGAGCGGAGGGGGTTCGCGAGATACCGAACTCCTGCAGGTGGTCGCCGATCCGGAACTCGATGTACTCATCGCGTTCGAAGTACGGCTCCACGCCCAGGACTTCGGTATACCAGGCGCGGGCGGAGGCCAGGTCGTCGGCGTGGTAGCGGATGGTTGCGAGGCCACGGAATGTCGTCATGGGAACAGCCTGCCTCGCATACAGGTCAGTTCCAGTCCTCTATGTCCACACCGCCGAAAACCGGTGATGCCCGCGCAGTTTCCCGTCACTCTGCCGCAGCCATGCAGGCCCGGACTGCTTCAGGTGGACGGGGTCGTACAGCCGCCCCGGCGGGGGCCGATTCCCGGCCGCCCAGCGGTTCGAGAGCGATGTACTGGCCGGCTTCGAGGTGGAGCAGGCCCCGGCCGGGCTGCCGGACGGCACGATCCGAGGGGACATCGGGCAGCTGGAGCAGGTGCGTGCGGACCTGGCGGCCGCCCGCCGTGCCATCCCCGCGATCGCGACGTCCTCATGGCCGTGCTCCCGCTGAACCCACCATGGAATCCCTCGTCGTCGCAGATGTCATCCCGTGGTGGCCAGTCGCTCACGCCACCAGTCCACCGTTGCCTTGACCTGCTCATCGACGGGGGTGGCTCGTACCGCGAATTCAGCTTCGTAGGCGCTTGAATCAGCTACGAACGGGCGGTCGAACTGATAACGGATCTCCTTCAGTTCACGGATCAGGGGCGAGAAGACCGACAGGACACCCAGCACGGCCGGGGAGAGCCTGCGCACCGCGACCGGCCCCGTTTCCGACTGAGCGGCGAGGCGGTCGACCATCTCCCGGGTGGACAGCGCGGGCTCCGTCGGAACGTGCCAGGCCCGTCCCCAGGCCCGCTCCTCCCCCGCGACCTCGACCAGGGCCCTGGCCACATCAGGGAGATAGCTCCAGCTGTGCGGGGCGTCCGGATCCCCGAGCGTGGAGACCGGCTTGCCGCGCAGCAGTCGTGGCACGACCCGCGCGGCCAGGTGGCCGCCATCGGTCACCCCGGGCCCGAAGAAGTCCGAGGCCCGCAGCTCGACCGCTTTGATACGACCCTGCTCATGCAGGTTCTGCGCCTGCTCCCAAACGGCGGCGCGCACCTTCCCCTTGGGGCCGGTCGCCACGAGCGGCAGCTTCTCGGTGAGGGGGCCATCCACCGGACCGTAGCCGTAGAGGTTGCCCAGCATGACCAGGACGGCCCCGGTCGCCTCGGCCGCCGCGCAGACCGACGCGGCCAGCGGTGGCCATTCACTCGCCCAGCGGTGGTAGGGCGGTGCGGCACAGCTGTAGATCGCGGCCGCGCCCTGCGACGCTTCGATCAGGCGCCGGCTGTCCGTCGCGTCCAACGCGACGTGCTCGATGCCGGGCTCGGGGCTGCGGCCTGACTTGGTGACGACCCGGACCGAGTGCCCCTTCTCGGCCAGCAGCCGAGCAGTGGCCGCTCCGGCGGGCCCGAATCCCACAACGACGTAAAGGCTCACGCACGCACACTAGCGCGAATATGTGTTGCTCTTACGCCAGGTGCCCGCGCCCCGGAGGCCGGTGACCGCTGGACTGGGCTGATCATCGCCGCTCACGTCCAACTCCGCTTGTCCGCGCGCTCGGCGCCGGTCTCCGTGGTGTGGACGCCGAGGGCGGGATCGAGGGCGCCCTCAACCGGGGCGGATGTTCTTGTTGTGGTGGAAGGCGTTGTCGGGGTCGTACTTGGCCTTGACCTCCGCGAGTCGCCGGTAGTTGCGATCGCCGTAGGCCTCTCGAACGCGGCTGGTGTCGTCGTCGGAATCAAGGAAGTTGACGTAGACGCCGGCACGGTGCGGTTGGAGAGCTCGGAGGAACTGCCGCGCCCAAGCGGTCTCGGTAGCGGCGTGCTCACCGGACTGGTCAGGGAGCCATACGCCGTCGATGATGATGTTGTGGGCCACGTCGCGACCGGCGTAGGCGGTGGCGTCGTGGGGGACGCGGGCGACGGCGCCGCCCATGTGGAACATCGCCGCGTACGACCGGGGCGAGCGGGCAGTGTAGGCGTGATCGGCGATGACGGCGATGGCATCGTCGGAGAGACCGGCGAGGTTCGTGGACTTCCAGTAGTAGTGCCACCCGTGGAGGACGGTGTCGTCGAGGGCGCACTGGTGGGCGACGTACGGCGTGGGTGCGATCAGGTCCACGAGCGGCGCCCCGAGCCGGCGCAGGGCCCGCACGGCACGCTCGCCGTCTTCGACGGCGCCGGCGTAGCAGCAGGCGACGGCGATGGCCGGCCGCCAGTGCAGGTCCTCGCGGATGACGGGCAGTGGGGGGACGGTGCCGAGTCTGACGACACTGCCGAGTTCGTCGGGAGCTTCGGCGGCGAAGTCCCGGTAGCAGCGCAGCACGTCGATGGTGTCGTCGGCAGCCCAGAAGACGGGTCCGGCCATCACGGTCGGGCCGATCGGATGCAGAGCGAACCGGAAGGAGCTGACGACACCGAAGTTGCCGCCGCCGCCGCGCAGCGCCCAGAACAGATCGGGGTGTTCGTCGGCGGACGCGCGGATGATGCTGCCCTCGGCGGTGACCACCTCGGCGGCCAGGAGGTTGTCGACGGCGAGCCCGTGTTTGCGCATGAGGAAGCCGATGCCACCGCCGAGGGTGAGTCCGGCGACACCGGTGTGGCCCACGATGCCGCCTGTGGTGGCCAGACCGTGGGCCTGCGTCTCGTGGTCGACGTCGCCCCAGAGTGCACCACCCTGCACCCGGGCGGTGCGGCCGTCGGGGTCGACCCGCACGGCCCGCATCGCCGACAGGTCGATGACGATCCCGTCGTCGCACACCGCGGTGCCGGCCACGTTGTGGCCCCCGCCCCGTACGGCGATCTCCAGGTCGTGGTCGCGGGCGAAGCGCACGGCCGCGCCCACGTCGGCGGTCCCGCTGCATCGGGCGATCAGCCCAGGGCGCCGGTCGACGGCGCCGTTCCACACGGCTCGGGCACTGTCGTAGTCGGCGTGGTCAGCGGTGATCAGCCGGCCCCGGAACCCGTCGATCTCCATCGCGGTTGCCTCCTCGCTCAGGTGGCCGACTCGATCGCCGGCCGGTGGCGTCCTCGGTCCTCCGCTCTCGACGGTCCCATCGCACCACCGTGGACCGCGGCCGTGAAGTCAACAATCTGGACTTCACAGCCGAGGTCAGGCGCGCGACACTGGTGTCGTGCGGACGTACGGCCAGTACTGCCCCATTGCCCGTGGCGCCGAGATCTTCGCCGAGCGCTGGACGCCACTGATCATCCGCAACCTGTACCTGGGCTGCGGAAGCTTCAGCGAGATCCTGGAGGGCGCGCCAGGGCTATCCCGCACCCTGCTCTCGCAACGGCTCAAGCAGCTCGAACGGCTCGCCATAGTCGAGTCGGCACCCAAGCCCCACGGGCACGGGCGCCACTACCGGCTCACGCCCGCGGGTCACGACCTCTTCAAGGTCTGCGGATCGCTCGGCGAGTGGGGTGCCCGCTGGCTCGAGATCGCCCCCGAGCACCTCGATCCCTTTGTGGCTCTGTGGTCGATGTGCAACGCGCTGCGCCGAGACCGGCTCCCGGACCGACGCGTCGTCATCCGCTTCGACTTCACCGGTCCCCGGCGCCACGAGCGGTACTGGCTGCTGATCGAGCACGGAGACACCGAGATCTGCAAGACGTACCCCGGTCTTGACGAGGACCTCTACATCACGGCGGAAGCGGAAGCCTTCGTGAAATGGCATGCCGGCTGGCTCACCTGGGTCGAAGCCACCCGCGACCGCCGCATCCAACTCCATGGTCCCGCGTGGCTCGTACGAGCCTTCCCCACCTGGAACGCCCGGAGCGCCTTCGCCCACATCAAGCCGGTCTCCCGAACCGCGGCGAGCTCGGCAGCCTGACATCTTCGACGCACTCGCCCCTTACCGCACCGCGGCCTGGATCGCGGCGGCCGCTTCAGCACACCGTTCCACCAGGGAAGACTGTGTCCGGCACCGGAAAGCGACGGCTTTTCAGGGGCGGTCAGCGGGTCCGTACCGCGGTGATGGTGAAGCGTTCAACTTCGGCGACGTGCCCGCCGGTGGATGCGACAACCGTGAGCACCGGGTCGCGGGCACCGGAGAAGGACACCGACACGTTCCAGGGCTGACCGTTGCCGCCCGCTGGAGTGCAGCACGGGGAGGTGCCCAACGGCGCCGCGGACGACGGCTGGCGCACCTGGACGCGGATACTCTCGTCCACTCCGGAGATCCGCCCGCCGGTCTCCACCGGGGAGCGCACGAGCGACCCGTACGCGGGCGCGGTCAGGGAGAACGTCGTGTCGTCGGTGCCCACGACCTCCCACGGGGCACCCGGGCCGGTGCCGTACCGCACGAGGTGAATCACCGCTGCGGTGCCGCCTTCGGGCCCCGTCGGCGCGACGCCGATACGGGCGTGCCGGCCGCTGACCGTGTGCGAGGAGACCCGGTCGATCTCCTTGAAGCCCAGGTAGCCACGAGTGAAGGACAGTGCCGTCTGATCCGGGTCAAGATGCCACGGCTGGTGGCCGCTGGAGCGGTAGGCCCGCTCCCACGCCTGTGCTTGGGCGAGCGTGGTGAACGGCCACACCGGCTGCAGGCTCCAGGAGCCGAGCGGTGGTGTGCCGTGGGGGGCGGGCGTGGTCGGGGCAGGCGTGGCCGCCGTGGCGGTCGCCGACGGTAGCGGCGGCCGGAGCGTTGTGCTCGACTGCGACGGCGCAGGCGCTCCTGGCGCGGCGGACGGCGACCCCGATGCCTTCGGAGACTCTCCAGAACCGGTGCAGGCAGTGAGCATCAGGCAGGCCACAGCCGCTGCAGCGAAGAGCCTGAACGGGAGCGAGATGTTCATAGGTGCCCCAGAAGAGGTGGAACCGACCTCCGATCGGTCTGTCCGGCTATCGTCCCACCAGACCGGCTCACGTCACAGGGGCCGTGCCGTACTCCTTTCCGGCGCTCTTTCCGGTGCTCGCCGGCGGCTGCCGGAGAGGCGGGCCGATGGCTCTGCATGCTCATTGCCCGCTGCGGATCTCGTCGAGCTTCTCCGCGAAGTCCTTCATCTCCGCGATCAGCTGGTCGCGTGCGTTCTCCTGCGCCTTGTCGCCCTGGTCCTTGAATGCCCCGCTGAAATGTGGCTCGAGTTGGGTCCACCAGCCGTAGTCCAGCATCGCCCACGCCTGCGGACACAACGGAGCGCGGGTTCTGGGCAGGTAACCCGCATCGACCAGGGGCCCGTGGAACCTCTTCGGGTCGCTCCCCTCGAGGTAGCAAAGGAAGTTGAAGACCCGTTGCTGGGTGACGGGATGATCGCTCGAGAGCCCCTCCAGCGTCAGCTTGCCCTCCTCGCGGGCAAGCTCGTCGAACAGGATTGCGGCTGCCAACGACGGCCCCGGTCCCACCTCGTTGACGGTGTAGAACGACGCGAACCCGTCGGCGGCGTCCTCCTCGAGGCCGAGGTTCGCAAGCAGAAGCTGACGCTGCAGAGCATGGCCCATCTCGTGCCCGAAGATGAACTGGGTCGACAGCGCGGTCAGGTCGTCGGCGTTGAACCTGGCCTCGGGGAACAGGGCGGGACGCTTGACGGTCTTGACCACGTTGCTGAGGACCCCTTCGATCTGGGTCAGGAACGACGGGGGCACAAAGACCGTCCTGCCGTCGGGCTGGGCGACCGCATCCGTAACCCCCGGTGGGACCTTGTCGGTGACTTTCACGACCAGGTCATGGGGAAGGGTGACCGACTTGTTCACCCAGTCGGCGACCTGTTCGAGCACGCGGGACTTCCGGATCACCGCTACGGCGTGCCGGTCCTTCGGCTTGATCGCGTTGTCCTCGTAGACGACCGTGACCTTGCCGTTCGCCGCAGCCTTGTCGCCGTCGCCGCCACACGAGGCGACTGCGAAGCCGACGACGAGCAGCGCGCCCGCGAAAGCAGTCCTCAACACGGCTGAGTACCCACCACTGCTCAGCACCCTGATCAGCTCTTTTCCTTGGTCACGGCGTTGGGCGGGCGGTTGCACCTTCGTGGTCTCCGGAGCCACTTCCCGATGCGGGAGGAGGGACTCGAACGTAGCGAGCCGGGACGGCGAGGGGTTCGCAGGTTCGATCGTGCCGACGGCTGGATGCCGAAGGCAGGGCCCGCACCTGACACGCGGATTATGATCGACGGCCCCTATGTCCGCAATCATCCATTTGCAGAGGTTTTCGTGCCAGCTGCTCAGGCGGGGTCGAGCGTCGCGGAGGTCGGGCCGTCCGGGCGGACGGTGATGCTGTACGCGGCCTTGGCCGGCGTGAACTGGAAGACCGGGGTGTGGGACGGCAGCAGGTGTTCGAGGAGGACGGTCGTCTCGCGGAGGGCGAACTGCAGGCCCAGGCAGGCGCGGGGCCCGATGCCGAACGGCAGATAGCTCCCCGGGTGGGTGGGGCGTCGGCCCGAGGTCGTGAAGCGCCACGGGTCGAAACGCTCGGGGTCCGGCCACAGTCCGGGATCCCGGTGCGTGAGGTAGGGGCAGACCAGGACGTCGGTGCCGGCCTCGACGGCGTAGCCGGCAAGGACGTCGTCCTCCACCGCGTGGCGGGGCAGCATCCAGGCGGAGGGGTAGAAGCGGAGGGTTTCGTGGACGAGGGCCTGGATGGCCTGCCGCCGCTGCGGTGAGCCCTCGCCGCCGGCGGCGAGAGCCTGCCCACGGGCCGCGGGGTTGCTGTCCAGCAGCAGGTAGAGCCAGGTCAGAGTGGTGGCGGTGGTCTCGTGGCCGGCGACGAGCAAGGTGACCAACTCATCGCGGACCAGCTGGTCGGTGTACTCGGGGCGCGCCCCAGCCGCTTCGAGCAGGACATGCAGCAGGCCCGGGCCGTCGGGTCCGGCGGCGCCGCGGCGCGCGGCTGCGATGGCATGACGGGCGACGGTGTCGATCCTGGCCAGCTCGGCTGCGACGGCCTCCTGCGCGGCGGCACTGTCGGTGGGCAGGGTCGGAAGTGCGGCGACCACGGCGCTCACGGCACCCAGTTCGCGCTCGGTGTCCGCGTCGAGGGGGTGTCCGGTCAGGGACCGCCAGATGGTGTCCAGTGCGTAGCGGCGCATCTCCTCGCCGACGTCGAGAATCTGCCCGGTGCGGGCGTACCCGGCCCAGCGGGCCGCGGTGGTCCGCGCGGCCGCGGCGATCCGGTGTTCGTAGCGGCGCATCCCCCTGCCGGTGAACTGGGACTGCAGCAACCGCCGTTGCCGCTGCCACGCCTCGCCCGTCGCGGCAAGGACTCCGTCGCCGATCAGCAGCCTGGCACGGTGCGAGCGCTTGACGTACCGGTCCGGATGCAGGGCGAGCACGTGCTGGACGGCCTGGGGCTCGGTGACCAGGACGGTCGGGCGCGGACCGAGGCGGAACGCGGCGACACCGCCGAGCCGCTCGCGCGCCTGGGCGAGGAGGTCGACCAGCTCGCCTCCCCGGGCCTGCCACTGCTCGACGAGAGCGGGATCCAGATCGGGGACCGGGCGACCGGCTTGGGCGGGGTTCGGGAGGGGGCCGGGGCTGGCGTGGGTGGCCACGGGTCTGCTCCTGTTCGGCTGCTGTGCGTCGTCACTGACGGAGCGCGGGCATCACGGACTGTACGGGGGCGGACGCGGTGGGCGACAGCCCGCCTCGCCGCGCGGTGCGGCGAGGCGCGTTCAGCGCTTTCCCCGGGCTTGCAACCATGGCCGCGCCACCGCGGGAAGACCTGGGAGGTCTTGCGCGACTGCCGCCTCCGCGGCGACGGCGTGCACCACGCGATGCGCGGCATCGCCCGCCTGCACAACCTCGACCTCGCCGGACAGGCGAACTGGCGAACGTCCCACCGCCGCGGCGACCTCGTCGAACCCGAAGGCGAACACCTCCCGCAGCACGAACACCGCCCGCTCCAGCGGGCTGAGCCGCTCCAGCAACAGCAGCGCCGCCATCGACACCGAGTCGGCCAGCTCCACCGACCGGGCCGGATCCTCATAGGGGTCGGCGAGCAGCGGCTCGGGAAACCACGGGCCCACGTACTCCTCCCGCCGCACCCGCGCGGAGCGCAGCACATCGATGGAGATCCGCGTCACCGCGGTCGACAGAAAGGCCTTGGTCGACACGGGCCGGGTCGCCGAGGTGTCAAAGCGCAGCCACGTCTCCTGCACCGCGTCCTCGGCCTCACCCACACTGCCCAGAATCCGATAGGCGATCGAAAACAGCAGCGGCCGCAGCTCCTGGAACTCCTCGACCTTGCTCACGCCGACTTCCCTCCCCCTGAAGCCATCCCACCCGGCCGCACTCGCCCGCGCAGGCATCTCCTGATGATCATCCGGACCACCGGGGCAGGCAGAGCAGCGCCCCCGAGGCCGGGGGCCCGAAGCCCGCAGCCGGACCCCGAGCCCGTTGCTGATGCCGTTCAGTGGAACTGCCCGGGCTCGTAGTCGCCGGCCGGCTGCTGGGTGATGATGTTCAGCCGGTTCACCATGTTCATGAAGGAGACCAGGACCACCAGGCCGGTGAGCTGCTCCTCGTCGTAGTGCTTGGCGGCGTACGCCCACACCTCGTCGCCGACCCCACCGGCCGCATCCGCGACCCGGGTCCCCTCCTCCGCCAGTTCCAGCGCGGCACGCTCGGCCGCGGTGAAGACCGTGGCCTCCCGCCACGCCGCCACCAGGTTCAGCCGCACCGACGTCTCACCGGCAGCGGCGGCCTCCTTGGTGTGCATGTCGATGCAGACGGCGCAGCCGTTGATCTGACTCACGCGGAGCGCCACCAGCTCCTGCGTCGCGGCCGGCACCGGCAATTCCTTGAGCGCCTTGCCCGCCGCCATCAAGTGCTTGAAGGCCTTGGGGGCGGTCGGGCCGGTGAAGTAGTTCAGTCGCGCGTCCATGGTGCACTCCTCCGTGGTCGTCAGTGGCTACACCCCCTGAGACGGTGTAGCCCGACCCCCTGTGACATGCGCGAATGTGACCTGCGTCTCCCGGTCGCCGACTTCGACACCCCGAACAACGGGGCCACTTGCCGCAGTTCAGGTTGGTCCGCGCGTACGCGTCCACCAGCGGCAGACCGCGCCCCTGTCGATGCGGGTCCCACGGGTCAGCGGGGAACGCGGCGGATGACGAGGAGGGCAATGTCGTCGGTGCGCGGGGTGGCCTTCGTGGCGTGCTGGAGGAGAGTGTCGGCGAGTTCGCCGACGGTCTGGTCCCGGGCCTGCGTGAGGCAGTCGGCGAGGGCGGCGACGGCATCGTCGATGTCGGTGCCGGGGGTTTCGACGAGTCCGTCGGTGTACAGGGCGAGCACGGCGCCGGGCGGCAGAGGGATGTCGGTGGTGGGGTAGTGCGCGTCAGGGTCGATGCCGAGCAGGATCCCAGGTGACAGCTCGACGACTTCGGTGCGGCCGTCGGGGTGCAGGACCAGCGGTGCGGGATGGCCGGCGGTTGCCACGGAGGCTCGGTTCCGGGCGAGGTCGAGGTGGGCGTAGAGGCAGCTGGTGAACAGACCGGGCTCAAGGTCGGTGAGGAGGCGGTTGGTTCGGGCGAGGACGTCCGAGGGAGGTGTGCCGGCGGTCGCGTGGGTGTGGACGGCGGTTCGGACCTGTCCCATGAGTGCGGCGGCTTGGATGTTGTGGCCCTGGACGTCACCGATCGCTGCCGCGGCGCTGGTCGGGTCGCATCGGATGAGGTCGTAGAAGTCCCCGCCGATCTCCATTCCGTGGCCGGCGGGGAGGTAGCAGGCGGATACGTCCAGGCCGGGGATCCGAGGGAGAGAGTGGGGCAGCAGGCCCGTCTGCAGGGTGCGGGCGAGCTGGTGCTTGGTGTCGTAGAGACGGGCGCGGTCCAGGGCCTGGGCGATGAGCCCGGCCAGGGAGGTCAGAACGGCCCGTTCGGCGGGAGGGAAGGGACGGGCCTGGTCGTAGGAGAGGACGAGCGAGCCGACGGGACGGCCGGAAGCGATGAGGGGGAGGAAGGCCCAGGCGTCCCTGCCGTCGTAGCGGACGGCAGCGGGGTAGGCGCGTTTGAGGTCGTCAAAGCTGCCGAAGAAGCGCGCGACACCGGTGGTCAGGGTGTGCACGTTCGGGGTGTCGGCGGTCAGGGGCGTGCCGTCGAAGCGGCTCATGAACTCGGTGGTGTAGCCGCGGTGTCCCACGATCCGCAGGCGGCCTCCTTCCACGGTCATCAGTGCCAGACCGCGGGGGCCGAAGGCGGGAACGAGCTGGTCGGCCACGGCTTCGACCACATCGTCCACGCCGGCGGTTTTCGTGAGTGCCGCCGCCAGGTGCATGAGGTGGTACAGCGCACTTGCCCCTCCCGGTTCGGCAGAAGGCGGGGGCTCCGGCACCGGGGTGGCCTGGGGCGCGCCGCTGGTCAGGGGAGTGATCTGGACACTGATGCCGTGGTCGTCCGGATAGAGGTGGAACGACAGCCAACGGTCGGGCGGGCGCAACGCCGTGAAGGACGTGGGTCGCCGGCTGATCACAGCCGCCCGGTAGCGGTCCTCGAAGAGCGGGTCGTTCATCCACAGCAGCACTTCCCAGGGCCGGTTGCCGCGCAGGACTGCGGCTCCCGCGCCGACCAGGTCGGCCCCGGTGGTGTTGATGAAGGCGATCCGGCCGTCCATGTCCAGGGCGCAGCAGCCGACGGGGAGGCGCTGGGCGAAGTCGAGTGCGGCCCGGGCCTCGTCCGGATCGGGATCGGGCGGGCGTGGTGGGAGCAGTACCCGTGGCTCTTCACCGGCCAGCGGATGGCCGCTGTCGGCGGCTTGCTGCAGGAGCAGCCCGGCGTTACGGCAGCACACGCTGATCGCCTCGCGCTCCTGCGGGCTCAGGGTGGGTGGGTGCCAGGTGGGCCACAGCAGCACCAGCCCGCCCCACACCTGCGTGCCGCTGCTGAACGGGGCGGCGGCCAGCATGAAGTCGTAGGGCAGCACCATCCCGAGCCTCGGGTAGCGCCGTGCCACCTCCTCCTGGCTGGCCAGCCACACCAGCCGCCGGTACCGGATCGCGTCCGTCACAGGGATGGGGTCGTCCACCGCGATGCGCGCCCACGGAGCGGCGATCCCGGGCACCACTCCCGACACCACCGCAAGCCGCAGCACTCGCTCCCCCGGCGGGAGGACATAGGCGAGCCCCACCGAGGCACTGCTGCCTCGCACGACCTCGGCCAGCACCGCATCGAGGGCGTCCGGGCCGGAGCCGAGGTCAGCCGTCGATGCGCCGCGCTGAGGCATGCCATCACCCCGCTTCAGTAGTCGGCTGACGTGCGCCCCGCCGGTGCCGGGCCGCAGCTACCGGCAGTCGACCACCACACCTACACCACATATCCCACATAGGCGGACAATACGCCCCATCATGTCGACGAAGCCCGCCTCGACCTCGGACTCACGGCGCCTGGGTTGCACCGTTTCGGGGCTCCCGGACGAGCAGTGCGCCGGAGCGTGTGTCGCCGGGGGCAGCCGCCGAACGCTGCGGACGGGGCCCGGGATCAGATGTCCATCGGTGTCTGCGTGCGCACCAGAACACTCGACGGCAGGACGCCCCGCGCCATCCAAGCACGGATCGTGACCGTTGCGCTTCGAAGAGTCGCGAACCGGAGCGCTCCGATGCCGATTCAGCCGAGGCTACGGCCCCACACAGGCCGCACAGACGCAGAGCTGCTCAGACATGCCCGCTGCAGAGGGACGTCCGGCCAGCGGGCGCGCGTACAGCGGTCACGGGCCCCGAGCCTGGATGCCGGCCCGGGCACCCGGTGGCTCGGGCGGCGTACCGTCGCCGAACGGCCGTCCGCCGCGTAGTAGTGCCGCTTGACCACCGGGCGAGCCAGTTGCCCCCGTACGCGCTGACGGTCGCGAAGACGCCGAGGGCAGTGCCAGCCGCGGAGGCGCCGGACGCCGCTGCTCCGTGGCGAGGCATGCGTGCCTGGCACTGAGAAAACGTAGGTCCGTTGCCCCGGCGGTTGTCACCCCGGGAACGGTGGCGGTGGCCCCGGGCCTCGCAGCAACTGGGCCGCCACCGCTGGTCCATTGAGCACACCACGGCCCGGCTTGCAGGCTGCCGACGTCTTCATCGATTGCGCCGGGATCGCGGGTCCGACGCTGTGGCCACGCCCGCGTCCGGGCGCGGCCAGGGCATACGTGTGGCGGGCCGTCACATTCTGCGGTCGATGAGGAACTGCAGGAGCGTGAGGATCTCGTCAACCGCCGTGGGCACCAGCGGGACGCTCGTCAGGCAGTCGCGGGCGCTGTCCAGGTGGTGGTGGGCCTCGGCCAGGGTGGCGGAGCGCCCGCCCGCGTCCTCGATGAGGTCGGCGGCCCGCCGGACGGCGGTGTCGTCGAGGGGATCGTCCGAGGTGAGGAGCGCGACGAGGCGCGGTACGGCCGGACCTTCGGCGGCCAGGGCCGCGAGGACCGGGTACGTCTTCTTCAGCCGGCGTAGATCGTTGTGCACCGGTTTGCCCGTGACCTGTGGGTCTCCCCAGATGCCGAGCAGGTCGTCCACGGCCTGGAAGGCCACACCGAGATGCCGTCCGGCCTGGGCGAGGGCATTCACGGTCGGGACCGGGGCCCCGGCGAGCACGGCGCCCAGGCCGGCGGCGCAGCCGAGCAGCGCGCCGGTCTTGTGGTCTGCCATGGACCTGTACTCGTGTGGCCGCACGGCGTCGGGCCCCGTCCAGGGACGGGATTCGAAGAGGAGGTCTTCGGCCTGACCGCGCACCAGGTCGTTCAGCGTCCCGGCCAGGTGTCGCACGGCTGTTGCGCTGTGTACGTTGCGGGAGTTGGCCAGCGTCTCCACGGCCATGGCGAAGAGCGCGTCTCCTGCCAGGACCGCGGGGCCGGTGCCGTACGCCGTCCAGACGGTCGGGCGCTGTCGCCGGGTCTCGTCGCCGTCCATGATGTCGTCGTGCAGGAGCGAGAAGGTGTGGATCAGCTCGACGGCGACCGCGCCGACGACGGCGTTCTCCCCGGGTGCGCCGGCAGCCTCGGCACAGAGCACGGTGAGCGCCTGACGTACCCCCTTGCCCTGCGAGCCGGGGGTGGGCGTGCCGGTCACGTCGCTCCAGCCGAGCGAGTAGGCGGCCATCTCGGCCGGCCACGGATGAAGACGCTGGACGGCTTCTGCGAGGGACGGCCGCACGAGGTCGCGACAGCGGCCGAGGATCTGCGAAGCGGTGGTCCGGGCTGTTACGGGTGACGTCATCGGTGGCCGCCGTCCTCGCCGGCCGGGGTGGCAAGCGGCACTACTCCGAGTTCGGCATGCGCCTTGTCGACCATGTCCCGGGCGTGACGCAGACCGATCCGGTCGAGAGTCCGGCGCAACTCGTCCAAGTCCGCCGCGGTCTCGGCGTGGTCCCGGCCGAGATGGGCGAGCGCCTTGACCAGCCCGAGCCGGGCCAGTGCCTCGCCCCGCGGCTCGCTCATGGCGCGGAACTCCGCGAGCGCTCCCTCGTAGACCTCACGGGCTTCGTCGTAGCGACGGGCCCGGAAGAGCACATTGGCGCGCATCTTGTGGTTGTAGGCGAGGGCGCTGGACAACTTCATCTCGCGGCAGGTGAGTTCGGCCTCGGAAAGCAGGGCAAGGGCGCGCTCCGGGTCGTCCCGCAGGGAAACGATGTCGGCCATGCCGCGCAGGGCCCATGCCCGGCCACGCCGGTCGTCGGCCTTCCCGGCTATCTCGGCGGCTTCCTCGAACATCACGAGGGCCGTGTCGTACGAGCCGGTGTTGCGGTGGATCTGTGCGATGCCCTCCAGCGCCCACACGGTGTGGCGGGCTTCGCCGCGTTTGCGCGCCTCGGCGAGCAGTTGCTCGTGCAGGACGGCGACCGCCTCGTAGTCGCCCTGGATGCGTCCGGTCTCCGCCAGGCCCGCGAGGGAGTAGCCCCGGGCCACGACGTCACCGCCGCGCCTGCCCATCTCGGCGGCGAGCCCCAGCAGCCGGAAGGCGAGCGCCAGCGCACCCCGCTGCCGGGCGAGCGTGCCGCCGCTCCACAGTGCCCAGGCCATTGCCCCCATGTCGCCGGCCGAGCGGGCGGCCCGGTAGCTGGCCTTCCACGCCTGATCCGCTTCCTTGACGTTGCCCAGCCTGCGGTGCGCCTCGGCCACGGCGAGACCGGAGCGCGCCACCTCCCGCTGCGAGCCGGCGGCCTCGGCCGCCCTCAAGTGCTGGGTTCCTTCGGCGAGTACGTCGGTCAGGGAGGAGTTCACCGACAGATCGGTGAGGGCGCCTTGGTATTCGGGCGCGAATGCCTTGCTGTGCATGGGTGCCTTTCGTGCGCGGTCAGGGCACCGGCCGGCCACAACTATACACTTCATGTATACACGAAGCGTATAGTCGCCTGGCGCTCTGGGCCTGACGCTTGGGGAACCGAGGAGCCGCCCGTCACCTTCGACGGGTGCGGCGAACCGCCTTGCTGTGGATCAAGACGGCTGCCGCACGCCCGGGGTTGCTCGTCGCGGCGAGTTTCCCGCGACCAAGGGCACGCAACAAGGGGCGAGGACCGCCTAGCGGGCCGCCCCGGCCCTCGGCGACCGCCACACCGCGCCCCGCCAACGGGCGCGGTGCAACGGCAGAAGGGCACCGGTGAGAACCGGTGCCCTTCGCCATACGGGGCCGCTGGTCCGTCACCGAGACGTAGCCGGTGGACGATAGTAGTCACGCGGACTCCATCCCAGCCGGTGCCGCGACGCCGCTCCCGCCCGCCGCACCAGCAGCCCGCGGCGGCGGCGAGCAGACGGGGCCAACGGGTAGCCCACCCTTAGCTCAGCGTCTTCAGCGCCGCCGCCTCGTACGGCTTCAGCTCCTCGAACCGGTCCCCCAGGACCTTGGCCGCCCACTCCGGGTCCTGGAGCAGCGCACGGCCGACGGCGACCATGTCGAACTCGTCGCGCTCCAGGCGATCGAGGAGATTGTCGATGCTGCCGACATGGGCGCCCTCGCCCGCGAACGCGCGGATGAAGTCGCCGTCGAGGCCGACCGAGCCGACGGTGATGGTGGGCCTGCCGGTGAGCTTCTTGGTCCAGCCCGCGAGGTTCAGGTCCGAGCCTTCGAACTCCGGGAGCCAGTAGCGGCGGGTTGAGGCATGGAAGGCGTCGACGCCGGCCGCGGCGAGCGGGCTCAGGATCGCCTCCAGCTCCTCCGGTGTCTCGGCAAGCCTCGCGTCGTAGGCTTCCTGCTTCCACTGCGAGTAGCGGAAGATCACCGGGAAGTCGGGCGAGACGGTCTCGCGGACCGCGGCCACGATCTCGGCCGCGAACTTCGTACGGGCCACGGGGTCGCCGCCGTAGACGTCGGTACGGCGGTTCGTCTGCGCCCACAGGAACTGGTCGAGGAGGTAGCCGTGGGCTCCGTGCAGTTCGACGCCGTCGAAGCCGATGCGCTCGGCAGCAGCGGCAGCCGCGGCGAAAGCTCCGATGACGTCGTCCAGGTCGCTCCGGGTCATCGCCTTGCCGGTGCCCTCGGTACCGTCGACGCGGATACCGGAGGGGCCGACGGCGGGGGCCTCGGCGTAGGGCGCATCACCCTGCTTGCGCACCATGCCGATGTGCCACAGCTGCGGCACGATCTTGCCGCCCGCCGCGTGAACGGCCTCGGCGACCTTCGCCCACCCCGCCAGCTGCTCCTCACCGTGGAACCGCGGCACACGGTCGCTCGCCCCGGCCGACTCGTGGCCGACATAGGTTCCCTCGGTGACGATCAGGCCCACACCCGCGGCAGCGCGACGGGCGTAGTACGACCGCACGTCCTCACCGGGGACGCCGCCCGGGGAGAACATGCGCGTCATCGGCGCCATCACGATGCGATTCGGGACGGTCAGGCCGTTCAGCGCGACAGGCCGGGACAGGATCTCGGCCGCGCGGGAAGTGGAGGACGCAGTGACGGTCTGTCCGGCGGGCCGTGCGGATGCCCTGTGCTGTGCCTGAGACACGGAAACCCTTTCCTAACTACTTAAGAACATGGAAGCTTGAGAATGTAAAGCAATGACTTTCACGGTAGACGTTAACATTTGAGATCGTCAAGCTTATGGACGTAAGGTGGATCACATGCCTGGACCTCCGCGCGTCGGCACGGACCAGCTCATGGAGCTGCTCTCGGTGTCGCTCGGTGCCTACTACGTCGACTTCACGGCCGCGGCCGCCCGCAAGAAGCTCACGGCCAGCCAGGGCAGGACGCTCAGCATGCTGCGCCACGGCCCCGCCGCGATGCGCGCGCTCGCCGAGACGCAGGCCTGCGACGCCTCCAACATGACGGGCATCGTCGACCGCCTGGAAAAGCGCGGTCTGGTCCGCCGCGAGCCCAGCCCCGGCGATCGCCGCGTCAAGAACGTCGTCATCACGCCCGAGGGCGAGTACGCCATCGACGCCATCCGCGCCGACATGCACACCACACTGGCAGGCCTGTCCATACTCGACGACGAGGACCGGGCCACCCTGTACGACCTACTGGACCGCGTCTTCACGGCCCGCCCCGCGGACGCCTGACAGGCCCGCGTCGCGGCGCGCCGACGATATCGGCCTCGCCCACCCAGTTCCTGATCGGCCCAGCCGTCTCCCCGGTCCGTCAGCGCCGGCGGGCGACGCTCGTCGAGCCGGCAGAGACAGACCCGCAGGTGCGCGGCCGGCGCGCCGTCGAGGTACGCGGCGTAGTGTCGAGCGACGGCGGTCGTGCCCTGCCCCGACTTCACGTCGTCGGCCTCCCACGCGCCGCGCCGGCTCGCCAGGGCTTCCCGGATACGGGCCTTGAACCGCCTGGGGGCGGTCGCGCGTGGCGGACACCGGGTCCTGAAGGCCCGTCAGGGGCGGCATCGTACGGGCAAGGCCTGTCTGCTCCAGGGCGGATGACGTGCCGCTCCCGGCTACCGGCTGTGGGGAGGCCTCCGGCGTAGGCTGATCAGCCCGCCGACCCGCGGCGTGAACCGCGACCTGACGGGTGGGCGCCCGCCGGAGGTGCCGGGGCCGTCGGCGGTGGCTCAGGAGGGCACGATGGATGCGCTCGCCATGGAGTGCCAGGCTCGGTCCCGCAAGCGATATCTGCTCGCGGCGATGGGATGCGCCGGTGGAATGGTCCTGTTCGACCAGACCGTCGTCGCCGTCGCCCTGACTCCCATGGCGCGGGATCTGGGACTCGATGCCGCAGCCATGTACCTCGTGGTGCTCGTCTACGTCCTGTCGTTGTCATCACTGGCGGCCGTCGTCGGAATGATCGCCCGCCGGTTCGGTTCGCTCCGCACCGTCCAATGCGGGGTCGTGCTCTTCGCCGTCGCGTCCGCGTGCTGCGGTCTCACTCCGCCGGGCGGGGCAGCGGAACCGTTCATGCTCGCGGCAAGGGCCGTGAAGGGCGCGGGCGCTGCGCTGATGCTGTCCGTGGCCACGGCCGTCATCACGGAGGCCCACGCGGAACACGAGCGGGGAAGGGCCCTGGCCGCCTACGCGGCGTACGCCCAGATCTTCCTGGTACTGGGCCCGGTTGTGGGCGCCCTGCTGACCCATGTCTTCGGATGGCGCTCCATCTTTCTGGTCAACGTGCCGGTATCCGCGGGGATCCTCTGGATACTGAGACAGACTCGGTTGCAGATGCGGCGCACCCGGGAGGGCGACCTCACCTTTGTTCAGCCCGTGCTCATCGTCCTCGCCCTGATGGTCTTCGTCTTCGGCCTCTTCCAAAGCGGTGCCTGGGGGCTGCGGGACGGAAGGACGCTCACCTTCATCGGTACGGGGCTCCTCCTGCTGGCCCTGTCGGGCTGGATCACCCTGGGGTCCCGGCGACCGGTCCTTGACCTGCGGCTCATGAGGATCCGGGCCTTCGCGGTCGCCGTGACACTGACGTTCCTGGTGCAAGCGGCACAGCTCAGCCTGCTGGTGCACGGCGCCGTCCACCTGCAACAGGTCGAGCACCTCTCGGTGTTCGACTCCGGCGCCGCACTGCTCGCGCTGGTCGTCCCGCTGGCCGTCGGGACCTACCTGTCCGGCAGGCTGCGGGACCACTTCGGCTCGGTCCGGGTCCCGGCGCTGCTCGGGCTGGCCTGCGCCACCGCCGGAGTGGCCGCATGGACGGCAGCCCTCGCGTCGGACAGTCCTTCCTGGCAGATCCCCGGAATGGTCGCCGCGGGCCTGGGGATGGGCATGCCCATCCCCGCGCTCAGTGCCGAGATCATGAACTCCGTTCCCGACGGGGCGAGAGCCGACGCCTCCGTGCTCCGCCAGATGCTGCGGCAGACCGGCGGAGCCTTCGGCCTCGCGGTAGTCGGAGCGATCGCGCTGACCAGCAATGACCGCGCAGCGAATGACGCGGGCGTCTTCACCGGCTCGGCCACCGTCGCCGGTTTCGTCGGTGCGGGCATCTTCCTGACGCTGGCTTTCATCCTCGGCGTCACGATGCTGCCGCGGCGGGCCGGTCTGCCACCGGCGGCGACGGCGCGTCGCCCCTGACCGTGCCGCCACACCGGCACTGACATCGGCGCCGATGTCAGTGCCGGATGCGACGCTGGCCGGCATGGACGAACTGATGCGCGGAAGGGTCTACGGCAGCGACCACGACGACCCCGACCCGGGGCCACGGCCAGGTCACCTCTACCGCGAGCTGGTCGCAGGACCGCTGGACGGCCTCCTGCTCGACGTGACCGGCTGGTCCGAGGAGCAGCTGCGCGCAGGAGCCGCGCTCAGTACGGAGATCGGGTCGTTCGGCGCCGGAGGTCGTGCGCTCTACGGCCCCCGCGCAGGCGATCCCCGCCGCTGGGACTGGCAGGGCGACACTCCCTGACCCACAGCGGGACGGCAGCCGCTGTTCACCCTCTTGTCAAGTAACGATTTTTCGGGACTTACCCCTCCTGATCAGGCCGAACACCCTGGGTCTCACAGCCTCGTACCGATGTCTGGAGACCCCATGTCTGCACTGTCCAGAGCGGTCGTGCTCCGCTTCTTCGCGTTCGTGCTCGTTTCCGGAGCGATGACAGCCGCCTGGAAGGGGTCACTGTCGATATATCCGGAGGTGCTCTTCGCCGTGGTGGCGGCCCTGGTCGTGGCCTTCTTCGTCCGGCAGCGCCTGGCCCAGTACTGGGTGGAGAGCCGATGGGACGAGTGGCTCGGAACAGCTGCGGGGCTGGCGTGGCGGGACCGATGGGAACTCTTCCGTGCCACGGTGCGCGGCCGTGCTGTGGCCGAGCCCCGCTTGTCGGCCCTCGCCGTGCAGCGTGCGGAACGCCTGAGCGCACTGCTCGACGTCGGCAGGCCCGGGCGCGACGTGAGCTGGTCCCTGCTCGGCGCGGCCGCCGCCCTGATACTGGCGGGAATCCTGATCCTGGTCCAGGAGCGAGAGGCATGGGCCGTCGTCGGCTGCGCGGCTCTGCTGGTGATCGCCTGCCTCGGCGATCTGCTCGTCAATCGCCGGCGTGCCCGGTGGGCCCAGCGGTGCATCCAGGCCAATCGCGGACTGGCAGGGCTGTGAGGGCGGCCCCTGAGCCAGTCCTCGTCCGGCTCCCAGCCGTCCGCGGGACCTGGCACGACGCCAGCCCCCGACGGCCGAGAGAGTTTCGCTCAACCGGGCTGCGGCCGCTGACCGTAGTCGTCCACGGCGTCGCGTGTGCAGTCACTGCGGCCGCAGACGCTGTGTCCCGCGCCCTCGTACGGCAGCAGAACGGTGGGGTTGCTGACTGGGAATGCGATGTCACCGGCGGCCACAGGCGTGATAGAGCGCGCGGGCCCGGGCAGTGTCGATGGGCTCGGTCTCAGACAGACGCAGGAAGTGGTTCGACTGCCACGTCTGCGTGTTGCGGGCTTGGCGGTTGGTGGTCGTCACCCACGGCGGGTAGACGCGGAATGCCCGTTTCCCGCCGGAGCCGTTCCGCGAAACGATGTCCCGTTCACTCAGCACATCCCGCGGAAACACGAACTGACCGAACTGCCGGCCTTCGCGAGTGCTGATGACGAACAGATCAACGGGATCTTCAGCGTCGAACGGCTGGATCGGCCCGCTCGCGGACCGCTTCCACACCGTGACGAACTGGCCGACCTTCGTCGGGGTCGTCTTGGCCACGCGGAACCTCACCGACAAGCCATCCAGCGTGAACTCGCATGCCCCGTACTCGGCACCCTCCGGTTCAGGCACCGGTCGGGAACAGGCGAACCCACTCGGGCCGTACACCAACTCCTTCGCCACCGACAGGTCACCGGGGATCCCAGCGTCGCCCGACCAAGGCTCAGGACCACCGGCGCCGAGCCCCGAGGAGACATCACGTTCCATCGCCATGCTCGCATCCTGTCACCACCGGCCATCGAACACATAATCGAGGCACGGCGCGCCGGACCCATGAGGCCGGCAAAATGATGCGAGCGAGGCAGGGCCGGCACCTCGGGCAGCCCGGACCCTACCCACAGGGAGCCACTGAGGTTGTCTCAACGAAATGATCTCGTGAGGTGACTCGGCCCAGGGGATCCCGCGAGTCGCGATGAGTCCTACGGCGTCCGGCGGTCGTACTGTCGAACCCGTTGCCGAGGAGGACTTCTGATGCGCAGCGTGACCTATTCGATGAGCGTCTCACTTGACGGCTACATCGTCGGGCCGGACGGCGACTTCGACTGGACGGCGCCCGACGAGGATGTCTTTCGCTTCTGGATCGACGAGATTCGAGAGGTCGGCGTCCACCTGTTGGGACGACGGCTGTACGAGACGATGCTGTACTGGGAGACCGCCGACCAGGATCCATCGCTTGACGATTCCATGCTCGAGTGGGCAGCGCTATGGAAGCCGCTCCCGAAGGTGGTGTTCTCGACCACGCTGTCGGCGGTGCAGGGCAATGCCCGCCTGGCCTCCGGCGGCCTGGCGGAGGAGATCGAGCGGTTGCGAGCCGAGCCCGGGGAAGGCGACATCGCGATCGGCGGCGCGACTCTCGCCGCCGAGGCGGCCGCGTCGGGTCTGATCGACGAGTACCGGGCCATGGTCTATCCGGTGCTGGTTGGCGGTGGCATTCCGTTCTTTCCCCAGCGCGAGCGCCGGGTGGATCTCGAACTCGTCGAGACCCGCACCTTCAGCTCGAGAGTCGTCTACCTCCGCTACCGCGTGGCGCGTTAGCCGGCTCGTCCGCCAGGACCTAGGAAGAACGGGCCAGCCAGGGGGTTGAACCGGGCTCGACTTCGGAGACCCACAACGGGGTGCCGTCCGGGGCGGACGTAACTGCACGTTGCCGCCGAACACATCGCGCTCGCACAGGATCTGGCGGCGGATCATGTCGTGACCGACCAGGGCGATGCCCCGGCCGTAGGCCTCGCGCAGGCCCGCAGCCGCCATGTGCACACCTCAACACATTATGTCCACAAAGTAGTTGACAGGTGATCCGGGACGACGCTTTGATCTAGCACTCGTAACGATCCGACACCTGCAGGGGGAACGTTTGATGAAGCGCAGCACGGTAGCAAAGGCCGGTATGGCTCTCGCGGCGAGCGTCATCATCGTCGGGGGCATGGCGGGCTCGGCCTCCGCAAGCGGAAGCAATGTGACCATCTCCCGGACCTGGGGCACGGCGACCTTCAAGACCTACGGCGACGAGCTGTGGGTGAAGGACCTGTCCGCGGACGGCTACTCCGTGCAGGCCAAGATCCAGCGCTGGCAGAAGGTCAACATCGACGCGTGGAGCTGGGTGGATCACCGGACCGGCTGCTACGACACGACCACCAAGAGCGACACGACCGACGGCTACTCGTTCTGCGACTACGATCTGAACGAGAACGACCCGGTCCGGGTCTGCATCGTCCGCTCGAAGGACGGCGTCCGCTACGGCGACTGGGTCTGCAGCGCCGAGACGCAGTCCTGATTCCTGCCGCCCTTCACGCCCCCGCCCGCCCTTGCCGCGGGCGGGGGCGCGAAGGACACATTCGAGCTTTTCGCCGGGCGTCGGGGCGCAGGCGGGGGTTGTCGGCAACAGGCTCTGAGTAAACCCCACTGCCTCGCCCCACGCCCCACGCGACCCTGCGGTGGTGCTCAGGTGCCGCCCTCACCTTCCGCCTGGTCGAGCTCTTCGCCGTCGTCGAGCTCCTCGTCGTCGAGCTCTTCGTCGTCGAGCTCTTCGTCCTCGTCGTCGTATCCTTCGTAATCCTCCGCGATGTCCGCGAGGTAGCTGAAGAGCTCATCGGCGAGGAGGCTTTCGTCAGCCCACCAGGGGGCAGCCTTACGCTTCCCGGAGGGCATCTCGATCACCAAGGTTTCGACCGCATCCATCCAGGGATAGGCCACGGCCGCTTCAACGCGTGTGTCCCAGCCGTCAGGGTCGAAGTCCAATTCGTGGGCGTCGCGGATCCTGGGGATGGGCACCGGCAACTGCTCGTGCTTCACCATCCAGGTGTTGCGGAAGAAGTCGAACTGCAGGTGGTAGCAGTCGTCCGTCTCGGAGAAGACTATCGGCGGGACGAGGAAGTGTGCTGCCCCGACGGTGGCGGCCACGTCGATGTAATTCGAGGGCGTGCCACCGGCGTTCCAGCAGGCCGCGAAGTTCACCGGGGCGAGCGATTCATTGCTGAGAATGTGGATCTGGTTGCCCTGGACCACGAATTTCTCCGGGTCGAGGACCACGTCCTGACCGAGCATGAGGATGGGCGCCGGCATGATGTGCGCCTTGGCGAAGGTCTGTGCGGCCTCGTTGAGCTCGACGATCTCGTCGAAGCGCGTGGCGTCGAACTCACCCCAGGAGTGGAACGGGCAGCAGGCGCTGTTCGTCTCCTCCGACTCGGGGAAGAACAGGGACTTGTCGAAGGCCGCGACGACGTCCGCTGCGCGCTCGCTGCCCTCGCCGCGCTGCTCGGCGAGGAAGTGGGGGATCCAGTCCGTTCCTTCGGCCTCGATCACGGACGGCTCGCATACGTCGCGGAATGCCGTCTCGCCGAGCTTGCAGTTGAAGTAGTCGAGCAGAGTGATCGCCGCGCACTCGGTGAGCGAGAGCCCCTCGCCCTTGGCGAACCAGAAGTCGTAGCCGTTCGCGACGAAGTCCACCCCGCGGAACCGCTTGTGGACGAACGGCTCGCTCGCGGCACCACCGGCGGACAGGCCGTTCCAGTGCGCGGCGGCGACCTGGTTGTAGTAGGTGTCGGCGTGCTCGGCGAGCTCCGGGGCGAAGACGCTCTCACCGGTCAGGTAGCAGGCCTTGCTGAACAGCGCTCCGATCCCCGGGTCGTGTGCAATCGTGGACTCGGCTTGGTGGAAGATGAGTTCGGTGCGCAGGAACACCTTGCGGCCGTCGCGGTAGGGCGCGCCCTCGTGTTCGTACCGCTGGTCGAAGATGACGCAGGTGAAAGCCTCGATGTCGGTGAGGGCAGTGCCCCCGGTGAGGTCGAGTGCGGGCTCGCCCGAGCCGCCGGTGAGGTAGAGCAGCACCGTGTAACGGGAAACGTGTCCGCGGGCGGCATCGTAGTAGGGCGTGTCCCGGTGCAGGTGGAAGTTGGCGTCGCCGGGCTCGAAGCGGTTGCAGCGAAACACCGGGTTGACGTGCGAGAAACCGTCGAGCACCGCCTTGGGCAGGGCCTTGGACACTGCCTTGGTGAGCGCATCGGCCAGCAGCGCCGAGTGGAAGATGAAGCGTTCGCCGCCACGGGAGCCGGCGTTGAGCGGCGGGATGTAGAGGTTCAGCTCGTCCAGGCTCTTGAGGCGGGCGCGGCCGGCGTCCGGCAGCTGCAGCTGTGCCGCGTACGCGTCCTTCGTGAGCTCCACGGGCTCGGCGAGCGTCAGCTCCAGAGGCATGTCCGCGAAGAGCCGGTCCAGCGGCACGATGTTCTCGAAGGTACGGAACGACATCTCGCGCGGGTCCACGAACACGGCAGCCAGGTGCGGCGCGTCCTCGCTGGGCCGGGCGAACAGCCCACGCGCCACCTCGTCGATGCGCTCTGCGTCGACGAAACGCACCGCCTTGAAACGTGTCGTCGGGTGCCAGGAGACCGCCAGCCCGTCGATCACGGCGGCGGCCTCGGTGTCGGTCGCGTCGACCTCGGCGCGGTAGCGGGCCACCTCCTCCTCGGAGGCCGAGCCGGTCGACAGGGCAAAGAAGCGGTCGCGGAGTTCGCTACTCACACGCTCCTCCAAAAGCTGCGCAGGGCGGTCGGGAGCTGAGGGGCGGACGCCAGCTTCTTCGCACCGGCGTCGGAGACGTCCTGGCGGTAGAGCAGGAGACGCTTGAGGGAACCGGCGAACGGCGCCTCGATCAGGGCGTGTGCGCCGTCCGCGCCGATCCGGTTGTGCCGGAGGTCGAGCTCCTGGAGCCGCTCGAGACGTGCCAGCGCGCGCACGCCCTCGCCGGTGAGCCGGTTGTACTGGAAGTGCAGCCGCCGGACGTTGCCGAAGTTCCCGAAGGTGGCCAGGGCTGCCGCGCCTTCGTTGCCGATGCCGCAGTAGCGCAGGTCGAGCGTCTCGACTCGCCCGGCCGAGGCAGCGGCGGCGAGGCTCTCGGCGCCGGGATCGCCGATGCGGAAGTACGAGAGGTCCAGCTCGCGGATCCCGCCGAGATCGAGGTCCGCGAGGGCACCGACCTCGTGGGGCGGCGGCGGGAGCGGCATGTTGTCCTCGTCGAAGTCGGGCTCGTCGCTCCAGTACTCGTCGTCAGCCTCCTCGGCAGCGGTACCCGGCCGGATCCGCAGCGCTGTCACGAAGCGGCCCTGGAGGGCCTCAGCTATGCGCGCGGGAGCCTCCGGCGACCAGGCGACGGCCACCTTGGTGGCAAAGCCGTACAAGCGCGCCGCAGCCTTCACGCCCTGCGGCAGTTCGGCGTCCCAGCTCTCCTGATGCTCCTTCGTCAGCTGGTCGATCTCGCTCTGCAGCGCCTGGCGTTCGTCGTCCCGCACCTCGCGCGCGCGTTGCAGCTCCAGCTCGATCAGCCTGCCCCGGGCGTCGTTCTGCTCCAGCAGCACGTCGCTGTAAGCACGCCAGGCGGCGGGGTCGTCCGGGTTCTGGCGCAGTAATTCTTCCAGTGGCGTTGTTCCCATACGGAGCACTCTAGGGACGGCCACTGACAATCGGCCGGGCCGCTTCGTCGCCCGCTGGAACTGTCCTCGCGTGCCGCACAGGATCGTGCCGCCTGCCGTACCAGCATTGGACATCGGGCTACAGCATCACATGCTTGACCTGCGTGTAGTCCAACAAGCCGACGAGCGACAGATCGCTGCCGTAGCCGGAGTGCTTGACTCCGCCGTGCGGCATCTCGGCCACGGTGGTGCCGTGGGTGTTCACCCACACGATCCCGGTGTGCAGTGCCCGTGTCGCCCGCATCGCACGTTCGTGATCCGTCGTCCACACGCTTGCCGCAAGCCCGTACCGCACGTCGTTGGCGAGCCCCAGGGCCTCGGCCTCGTCGGTGAAGGACTGGACGGTGACGACGGGGCCGAAGATCTCCTCCTGGACGATCTCGTCGCTCCGGCGGACTCCGGTGACGACGGTGGCCTCGTGGTAGTAGCCGGGCCCCGGTCGCCCGGAACCGCCTGTGACGATCTTCGCGTGACGGGGCAGCCGGCCCAGCAGGCCTTGGACCGAGACGAACTGGGTGGCGTTGTTGATGGGGCCGAAGTCGGTGCCGGGGATGAGGGCCGACGCGTGGGCGGTGAACGACTCCACGAACGCGTCGTGGATGCCGCTCTGCACGAGCAGACGCGCGGGAGCCGTGCAGTCCTGGCCCGCGTTGTAGTAGGCGACCGCGGCCAGTTGCGCAGCGGTCGACGCGATGTCGACGTCGTCGTGGATGATGACCGGTGCGTTGCCGCCGAGCTCCAGATGGACGCGCTTGAGGTCCATGGCTGCTGCGGCGGCGATCTGCTGCCCGGCGCGGACGCTGCCGGTGACGGCGATCAGCCGGGTTGCCGGGTGGGCGACGAGGGCGCGTCCGGTGTCGCGGTCGCCGCACACCACGTTGAGGACCCCGGGCGGCAGGTGTTCTGCGGCGATCCGGGCGAGCAGGGCCGTCGACGAGGGGGTCGTGTCGGCGGGTTTGACCACGGTGGTGTTCCCGGCGGCGATCGCCGGGCCGATCTTCCACGCGGCCATCATCAGGGGGTAGTTCCAGGGGGTGATCTGGGCACAGACGCCGATCGGTTCCCGCCGGAGGAGCGAGGTGCGTCCCTCGGTGTATTCGCTTGCTGCGGCGCCCGGCAGGTTCCGTGCCGCTCCCGCGAAGTAGCGCAGTGTGTCGGTGACCGCGGGCAGTTCGTCGGCCCGGAACAGGCCAGTGGGTTTGCCCGTGTCGCCGGTCTCGGCGTCGACCAGGTGCTCCGCGTGTGTCTCCATGGCGTCGGCGATGCGCAGCAGTGCACGTTGGCGTTCGGCCGGCGTGGTCGTGGACCACCGCTCGTAGGCGTCGGCCGCGGCCGCGCAGGCGGCGTCGGTGTCGGCCCGGCCGGAGAGCGGGGCGGTGCCGTGCGTCAGGCCGGTCGTCGGGTCGACGAGATCCGTGGTGCGGCCCGACGCGGCGGGCACGTCCACTCCCCCGATGTGGTTGAGGACCACATTGCTTTTCTCAGTCACGGGTGAGTGCCTCTTTCGCCGCGGCGCGGCCGGTGCGTACCGCGCCTTCCATGTAGCCGGCCACCCATTGGTCGGATCCGCAGACGTAGAAGGGCGGTTCGTGGGTTCCGTGCAGGGGGCCGACGGCCATGACGTCGCCGGGTACCCACTGGGTGACGTAGCCCCGGGTCCAGGGGTCGGTGCCCCACATCCGCACGTACGTGCTCAGTGGATAGTGAGCCTCCTCGCCGTAGAGCCGGGCGATGTCGAAGAGCAGTTCGTGCTCCCGCAGCGCCTCGGGCATGCCGAGCAGTACGCCGTACCGCTCGGGCGGGACGAGGGCGGAGAGGATTCCCCGGTTCTGCGGCCAGGTGCTGCCGACGACGCCTTCGCACTCGGACAGTCCGTTCAGGTCCGAATCGCGCCAGAACGGCTTGTCGTAGGCGGCGACGAACTTGGCGGCCAGGGCCTGCCGCTGGCGGTGCAGGGAAGCGAGCCGGGCGTCGGAGACTCCGGTGACCGTGAGACGCCGCAGGGGGCCGACGGGGAGCGCGCTGACGATGGCGCCGGCGGTGAGCGTCTCCCCTCCGGCGAGGCGTACGGTGCAGCCGGCAGGCCGTACGGCGATGGCCTCGACGGGGGCGCCCAGGCGTATCCGGCCCGCCAGCGCGTCGGCCATGCGCAGGGCGACGGTCGCCGAGCCTTCGGCGATCCGCAGTCCTTCCCAGTCCTCGTAGTCGTAGTGCTCGCTCTCGTCCCCGCCGGGCACCGCGGCGTGCTTGCGCAGGGCGGACAGGAGCGAGGTTCGTTCGTACGAGCCGCTTGCCAGGGCGAGTTGGCCGATCTCCCACAGGCGCACCACGGCGGGGCTCGCGCCTTCGGAGCGCAGCCAGCCGGCGACGGACAGGGTGTCGAGGGCGTCGGCGTCGGGATGCGCCCAGGGGTCGTCGGGGGCGACGCTGTGGGCGAGTGCCGTGAAGGTGCTGGTGAGCCGGCGGTGGCAGGCGTCGTCCCCGGGGCCGAACCAGTGCGGCGGGTCCCCGGCGGAGATCCCTTCGGGTGTGGCGCGGGCCATGGCGCCGGGTTCGGCGACGTAGCTGGGTACGAGCGTGAGTCCGAGTTCTTCGGCGAGGGCGAGGTAGGCCGTGTGGGCGCGGCCGACGACTTCTCCGCCGAGTTGTACGAGCCGGCCGTCGGGCAGAGTGGTCTGCTCGACGCGTCCGCCGACCCGGTCACGGGCCTCCAGGACGAGTACGTCGGCTCCGCCGGCCGCCAGGTCCCGTGCGGCGGCGAGTCCGGCGAGTCCGGCGCCGAGCACGATGACGTCGCGGTTCATCGGGGGTGTTCTCCCTTCGGTGGGTCGGCTGGGAGGCTCGGGACGGTTCAGTCCAGGACCAGACAGTGTTCGGGCTTCCAGCCGAACTCGACGCGCTCGCCGCCGCTCCAGCGGTCCTCCATGCGTGAGCGGGCGGTGTTCTGCTCCAGGACGGACAGGACGATTCCGGGGGCGAGTTCGATGAGGTAGGTCGTGGTGGCGCCGGAGTAGACGGTTTCCCGGACGACGCCTTCGGCCCGGGCCATGCCCGGTTCGATGTCGGTGAGCCAGATCTTCTCGGGACGGATGGAGAGGCTGACGCGGGTGCCGTCGGTGACACCCGCGCGGGTGCCCACGGGAAGGGAGGGCCCGTCGTCGAGGGTGACCTGGCCGGAGCGGTAGGTGCCGGGTACGAGGTTGGAGATGCCCATGAAGGAGGCGACGAACCGGTTGGCCGGGTGCTCGTACACGTCCTCGGGGGTGCCGCACTGCTCGACGCGGCCCTCGTTCATCACCGCGATGCGGTCCGACATGGTGAGCGCCTCGTCCTGGTCGTGGGTGACGAAGACGAACGTGATGCCGATCTCTCGCTGGATCTGCTTGAGTTCGACCTGCATGTGGCGGCGGAGCTTGAGGTCGAGCGCGGCGAGCGGCTCGTCGAGGAGCAGCACCTGGGGGCGGTTGACGAGGGCGCGGGCCAGGGCGACACGCTGGCGCTGGCCGCCGGAGAGGGTGCGGGGCTTGCGGTCGGCGAATCCGTCGAGCCGGCAGCGTTCGAGCATGGTGGCGACGCGTTCGCGGATCTCGGCGCGCCCGACGCCTGCGCGCTTGAGTCCGAAGGCCACGTTGTCGGCGACCGACAGGTGGTCGAAGAGGGCGTAGCTCTGGAAGACGGTGTTGACGTTGCGCTTGTTGGGAGGCAGGGCGGTGACGTCTTCGCCGCCCAGCAGGATGGTGCCGTCGGTGGGGTCGGTGAATCCGCCGATCATGCGCAGTGAGGTGGTCTTCCCGCAGCCGGAGGGGCCGAGGAGCGAGAAGAATTCACCCGGCGCGATGTCCAGGGTGAGGTCGCGGACGGCGAAGGAGTCGCCATAGCTCTTGCTGATCGCGTCGAGCCGGACCGCGGGTTCGGTGTGCGTCGCCGCGATGGCGGCCGAGGTGGTCGTCGTGGTCACGGGTGTCACTTCCCGGAGAGGAGGTCGAGGCCGCCGCGACGGCCGAACAGGCGCGGGATGAACAGAGCGAGGGCGATGAGGCCGATGGATCCGGCGAGCATCAGGGTGCCGACGGCGTTGATCGTGGGCTGTACGCCGAACCGGATCGCGGAGTAGATGCGGACGGACAACGGCTGCGGATCGACGCCGGTGGTGAAGTAGGCGAGGACGAAGTCGTCGAAGACGAGGGCGAAGACGAGTACGGCGGAGGCGAGGATGCTGGGGAGCAGCGCGGGCAGGGTGACCAGGCGCAGCGCCTGCCAGCGGCTGGCTCCGAGGTCCATCGCGGCTTCTTCGACCTCGGGGTTGAGGGCCGCGATCCGGGACCGGAGGATGACCGTCACATAGGAGATGGAGAAGGTGATCTCCGCGAGCATGACGGTGCCGGTGGACAGCGTGATGCCCATGCCCTTGAAGAGCAGCATGGCCGCGACCCCTGTGACGATCTCGGGGGTGATCAGGGGGACGAGCATGATCAGGCCGGCCAGGGAGCCCAGCCGGCTGCGACAGCGGACCAGGCCGAGTGCCAGGGCCACACCGAGGACCAGCGAACCGGCCATGGCGACCAGGGACACCCGAAGGCTCATGCCGAGTGAGTCGAGCAGGACGTCGTCCTTGAGGAAGGCCGAGTACCAGCGGAGGCTGAAGTCCTTGAAGACGGTGAGGGACTTCTGGGAGTTGAAGGAGAAGAGGACGACGACGCCGATGGGCAGGTAGAGGAGCGCGAAGAACGCGGCCGTGACGGCGAAGGCGAAGCGGGGCTTGCGGTCGGTGCCACGGCGGCGCCTGCGGAGGCGGGACGCGCCGGTGGCCGGGCTGTTTCCCACGCGCGTGTCCATGGCGCGGACCGCACGCAGGGCGGGGCGGCGCTGCGGTTTGAGCGCCGGGCGGAGAGTCATCGCGTCATCACCGCTTCGTCCTTGCGGGCCCGGCGGAGGTAGCCGACCATCCCGAGGAACAGGACCGCCATCATGAGCATGGTGAGTGCCGAGCCGAGCGGCCAGTTCTGGCCCTGGAAGAACTTGTCCTGGATCAGGTTGCCGATCATGATCTGGTCGGGGCCTCCCATCAGCTGGGCACTCACGAAATCGCCCATCGCGGGCAGGAAGACGAGGACGCAGCCGGCTGCCGCTCCCTGCCGGGTGGCCGGCAGGGTGACGAAGAAGAAGGTCCGCAGGGGACCTCCGTAGAGGTCGCGGCCCGCCTCGATCAGCGAGACGTCCATGCGCTCCAGGGCCGCGTACAGCGGGATGATCATGAACACGACGAAGCCGTAGACCAGTCCGGCGATGACACCCACGCCGGACTGCAGAATCTTCGTGCCGCTGTCGGCGAGCCCGATGGCGCGCAGGGCCTTCAGCAGGGGGCCGTCGTCGGACAGGACGACGGACCAGCCGTACATCCGGACCAGGTAGTTCGCGAAGAACGGGACGACGATGGCGGCGATCAGGAAGTTCTTGAAGCGTCCGCCGTGCAGGGCGATGGCGTAGGCGACGGGGTAGGCCACGGCCAGGCAGATGACGCAGGTGATCAGTGCGTAGCCGAGGGAGCGCAGCAGCACCGCCCGGTAGGCGGGTTCGGCCAGTGCCGTGATGTTCTCGAAGTTGAGTCCGAATTGCGGATTGCCCAGGGGGTCGGTGGTGCCGAGCGCCAGTGCGGACACCAGGACGAGGGAGGCGATCAGGAAAGCGGACATCCAGAGGGTGCCCGGGACCATGAGCCAGGTCCACAGCCGGTTGCCGCCCGCGGACGGTCGTCTGCGGGGCCGGGTCAGGGCGTGATCTGTGCGTCGTTGCATGTCGTCAGCCGGCCTTCACGCGGGTCCAGGCGGTGTCGCGGGCCTGTTCGCCCTTCGGGGTGACGTTGCGGAAGTAGAGCTCGTCCTTGAGGTCGGCGCTGGAGACCTGGCACTCGGGGAACGGCTCCACGAGCGCGGCGTAGGTGTCCTCGGTGCCGGCGACGGGCATCGGATAGCCGATGTACTCGATGTTCTTCTTCACGTTCTCCGGGCGGAGCATGTAGTCGATGAAGAGCATCGCTGTGCCGGGGTGGCGGGCGTCGGAGGGGATGGCATAGCAGTCCGAGTTGACCGGGGCCCCTTCCTTCGCCACTTCGAAGCCGAAGATCGAGGGGTCTTTCGCCTGGTTGAGCATGGCGGCCATGTCGCCGCTCCAGGCCTGGGTCATGGCCGCGTTGCCGGTGAGCAGGTTGTTGTAGCTGTCGCTCGAGAAGCCGCGCAGATGGGGCCGCAGGGAGCGCAGGGAGTCGGTGATGCGGCCCAGCTCACCCTCGGCGCTCGTGGAGACGTCGAGTCCGAGCTTGAGCGCTGCCATGCCCAGGACTTCGTCCCGGTCGTCGAGGAGGAACACCTTGCTCTTGGCCCGGGCGTTCCACAGATCGTCCCAGGAGCCGGACAGGTCGCTGCCGATCTTGTCCTTCCGCCAGCCGATCCCTGTCTTGTACATGGTGAAGGGGACGGTGTGCCGGGCACCGGGGTCGTACCAGGGGTCGGCGAAGTAGTCGTAGTGGCTGAAGACGGCGTCGGCGTTCTTCAGCCGGTGGTGGTCGATGGGGCGCAGCCGGTTTCCCTGCGCCAGCCGCTGGGCCCATTTCGCGGTGGGGAAGATGATGTCGTAGCGATTGCCGGCGTTGAGCTTGGCGGCCATGCCTTCCATCGAGTCGAAGTTCGACTGGATGACCTTGACTCCGTACTCCTTCTCGAATCCCTCGAAGACGGCCGGGTCGACGAAGTCGGCCCAGTTGAAGTAGACGAGGTCACCGTCGACCTTGACGTCGATGGGCTTCTCGTCGGCCTTCTCGGCGGCAGGGCCGGACGAGGAGAATCCGCAGCCGGCGGCGGTCAGGCCGAGACCGGCGACCGCGGCGGAGCCGGTGCGCAGGAAGGAGCGGCGGGACGGGGGAAATGCGTCGGGGGACATCCGTGGTCCTCTCCGTAGGGTCCGTGCGGGCAACGGACACCTGGTGCGGGCGGGGTGGTCCTGGCATGTGTGCACGTGGGGGGGCCAGGGAGCCGCGGGCCGGTTCGGGGGGACCGCCTGCGTGCTCGTCAGGGGGTGGCCTTGGCGGTTCATGCTCCACGCCGGCCGTAGGGCGGATTCGGCTCGGTGCCGCTCGTGCGGCCGGTGGGGGTCAGGCTCAGGGCGCCGCGCCGTCGAGGTCGGCACGGATGCGGTCGGCGAACCAGCCGACCGCGGCTTCGCGGCGGGACAGGGGTCCGGGCTCGAAGCCCGGGGTGGAGAGTCCCTTCTGCACACGGGCCACCAGTTCGGCGTCCTCGTCGTTGGTGATCCAGCCGATGTGGATGTTCAGCCGCCGGGCGAGCTTGGTGCGCAGCCCGGTGCCACGGCGCGTGTAGAACGCTCCGGGTACGGCCACGCGGTCCACCGCCGTCGGGATCGCGGTCCAGGCAAGCACATGGTCGGGGTAGAAGTCGATGAGTGTGTTCGGATAGATCACGGCGTACCGCCAGACCCGCCGATCGGCCTCGGTCAGGCCGGGCATGGGTGCGGCGATGCGCTGGTAGAGGCGCTCGGCCCAGTTCGAGGACGGTTTGTCACGCAGAGGTGAGGCGAACAGCGTGTAGGCCTCATGGATCTCGCTGGTGTAGGCCTGATAGTCGAGCAGGCGCATCAGGCCCGGATGGGCGACGGGTACGTGATAGCCCTCGAGGTAGTTGTCGACGGCGACCTTCCAATTGGCGTGCTGCACCTCCGCGGCGTCCAGGTCATGGATACGACTGCGGCCGATGGGCACCAGATCGGCCCCGGCGTAGTTACCGACTGCCTCGGCCAGCCCGGCACACTGCTCGCCGAGGGGTACGGCGTCCTGGTCGAGGTTGACGAACACGAAGCCGAGGAACGACTCCACGCGGACGGAGAACAGTCCCAGCTTCGGCTTGTCCAGGCACGGGATCTGCCGCGCCTCGGGGGCCCCGACCAGGCGCCCGTCGAGTTTGTACGTCCAGCCGTGGTAAGGGCACCGGATGGCCTTGCCGGACGGCTCCGGCCCGGTGACCAGCCGGGTGCCACGGTGCCGGCAGATGTTGAGGTGGGCGGCGAGGGCGCCGTCCTCGGTGCGGACGACCAGCACCTCGCGGCCGGCGACCGTGGCGGCGAGCCGGGCGCCCGGCCCGGGGAGGTCGGATTCGTGGCAGACGAGCTGCCAGGACCTGGCGAAGATGTGCCGGGTCTCCGAGGTTGCCGTGTCCGGGTCGGTGTAGTGGTGGGCGGACAGTGCCCGGCTCGGGGCCTCCAGGCCCGCTCCGTGTTGACCGGTGCTGCGCCGGTCGGCATCAGCGGAGCCGGTGAGGCCTGCGGGGCGCTCCCGCTTCAGTGGCGCCGAGGGCGCCGTGGGTGCTTCGGTTTCGGGCTGCATCGGCTGGTTCCTCCATGCCGCGCAGGCGGCGATCGGTAGTGAGGCGGCCCAGGGGCGGTCGGCGGGGCCCGGCGAATGCAGGACCGCCTGACTAATTGGTCAGTCAGATTGCTGACGGGTTTCCGCACTGTCAAGACTTGCAGCCTGACTAATTGATTAGTTAGCGTAGTCCTCATCGCCGCTCCCCGGCGATTGCGGACCTTTCTCGTGAACCGGATGCCGTCGGCTTCCCGGCCGGCCCGCCGTCCGGTCCCGTACCGCTGAATCCCCCGTCTCATGGCGCCCCGTCCCTGCCCAGGCCACGGACCCGGTGTGCACCACACCCTCGGCTCCCCCAGGCACCTCGGCTCCCCAACCGGTCCGGTCGCGCCCTGACGGATCCCCACCCCTCTCACCGGAGGCACGCATGAGCGGTCGTCGGAGTCTCGTCTGGCTCGGGCTGACACCCGAACCGGAACGGGAGCTGCCGCCAGCCGTCGCCGCCCTGCGCACCCGTGCGCGGGACGCAGCCGCGACGCGGCCCGAGCCGGCCGCCGCCGCCGAGCGGCGGCGGGTGGAGCGGCTGATCCTGCACGGCAGCGAACGCAGCTGGCTGCGCTATCTCGCCGAGGTCACCGACCTGGTCACCGCGGTCGCCGAAGGCTCCGCGCCAGGAGACCGCGGTGCCGCGCTGGTTGCGGGCGAGGTCGTCCTGGACCACCACCGGATGCTCATCGGCCTGCCCGGTCCCGGCTACGAACGGACAGCGCCCGACCGCAAAGCGCTGGAGACGGCGCTACGGGCCCTGCGCGCCGGCACGGCCGGGCGTACGGGCGACCAGGAGTCGGCACCTGCGGCGGAAGGAGGCCGGGGATGACCTCGGACCCGGGGCCGGGAGCCCAGCCCGTCGGGGAAACGGAGGCCGGCACAGCCGGACGGCGGGGAGCGGCCCGGACAGCCGGAGCCCGCGCGGGCCACGGGGCCGGCGCCACCCGAGAGCCGGTGGCGAGCCGGCGTGCGGACGCGAACGTGATCGGGGGTGCGGCGACGGCTGTGGCCACCACCCGCATCCGGTCCCTCGTGCCCGGCGGACCCGGCACCGTGCTCGGCCCGGCGCCCGACGTCGCGGAGAGCGCCGAGGCGTACCTCGAAGCAGGCGGTTACCAGGAGACGGCCGGGCCGGCAGAACTGCTGGAACGGATTGCCGACGCCGGGCTGCTCGGCCGCGGCGGTGCGGGATTCCCGGCCGCCGTGAAACTGGCGGCCGTCCGGGACGCGGGCGGCGTGCCTGTCGTCGTGGCGAACGGCGAGGAGGGCGAGCCGGGGTCGGTCAAGGACCGCTGGCTGCTGCGGGCCAGGCCGCACCTCGTACTGGACGGACTCGCCCTCGCCGCCGCGATCACCGGGGCCTCACAGGGCTACGTCTATCTGTCCGACCCCTACGCGGCCGCACGCGTCCGCCGTGCCCTGGCCGAGCGTCCCGCGCCGCTGCCGGTCGAGGTGATCGAAACCGGTCACACCTATGTGGCGGGCGAGGAGACCGCTGCCGTACGGCGCATCAACGGCGGGCCCGCCCTGCCGTCCGCCAAGCCGCCGCGCCCGTTCGAGCGCGGCGTGGCCGACCGGCCGACCCTGGTCTCCAACGTCGAGACGCTCGCCCGGATCGCTCTCATCGCCGCTTACCCGCAGCGGCGCCACGACATCGCCCACGGCACACTGCTCAGCCTGTCCTCCGACACCGGCACGGCACTGCTCACGGAGGCCCCCTACGGCACCACCCTGCGCCGGCTCGCCGCAGCACAGGGCAGCGACGACGCGACCGCAGCGCTCATGGGCGGATTGTTCGGCGGGCTGATCGGACCGGGCTCGCTGGACCTCCCGCTCGACCACGGCGCAATGGCCGGGGCGGGCACGGCGCTGGGCTGCGGTGCGATCCGCTTCCTCCGGCCGGGCGAGTGCCCCGTCGCCGTCGCCTCCGACGCCGTGGACCATCTCGCGGCCGAGAGCGCCCGCCAGTGCGGCGTGTGCGTCTCGGGTACGGCCGCCATACGGGATTCGCTGCGGCGGCTGACCACCGGCACCGCGGCCGCCGACACCGCCGAACGGCTGGAGCGCTGGTCGTCCGGGCTGCCCGGACGCGGCGCGTGCGGGCTTCTCGACGCCGCCGCGCGTACGGCGGGCAGCCTTCTCGACGCGTTCCGCGGACTCGTGCGCGGTCATGTCGAGGCGGCGTGCCCGGCCTGCACCGCCGCACCCCCGACCGGCGGTCACCGGCTCGTGGTGCACGTGCCGCGTGTCGCCGACGACCCCCCTGCCTCCCCCACCCTCTCGGCTCCCCGCGCGTGCCCTCGCTGATAAGGACCCCCATGAAACTCTTTCTCGACTCCACTCGCTGCCAGGGCTACGGGCTCTGCCAGGAGCACGCCCCCGATCTGGTCGAACTCGACGAATGGGGCTATGCGGCGGTGCTCGCCGTCGACGTGCCGCCCGGCGAGGAGGAGGCCGCGCGCGCCTGCGCCGAGAGCTGCCCCAACTCCGCACTCCGGCTGGAGAAGTGACATGGGACGTGACCTGACGGCGCTGTTCAGCCCCAAGTCCGTCGCCGTCGTCGGCGCCAGCGACGATCCGGCCAAGTACGGTCACGCGGTGGCCGCCCAGGCGTTGCGCGCGCCCGAACGGCGGCCCGTGCACCTGGTCAACCGCCGCGGCGGCACGGTCCTCGGCCGCCGTGCGGCAACGAGTCTCGGCGAGATCGGGGAGCCCGTCGAACTGGTGGTGATCTCCGTGCCCGGCGCCGGGTTCGAAACCGCCGTCGACGACGCCCTGGCCTGCGGAGCCCGCGCCATCGTCGCTATCACCGCCGGCTTCGCCGAGGCCGGCACGGCCGGGCTCGCCCGCCAGCGGGCGGTCGTAGCGCGGGTGCGGGAGGCGGGCGCGGTGCTGGTCGGCCCCAACTGCCTCGGTATCGCCGACAACACGACCGAGCTGTACCTCGCCTCGGACACCTTCACGGACGGCGGTGTCGCGCTGCTGAGCCAGAGCGGCAATCTGGCTCTCGAACTCCAGCTCCGCATGGCGCCGCACGGCCTGGGCTTCTCCCGGTTCGTCTCGCTCGGCAACCAGGCCGACGTCACCCTCGTCGACCTCGTCGAGGACTGCGCACGGCACGAGTCCACTTCGGCGATCGCCGTGTACGCCGAGGACTTCGGCGACGGCCGTGCGTTCGCCCGGGCCGCCGCCGCGGCGGGCAAGCCTGTCGTCCTGCTGGCCGGGGGCCGCGGCACCGCCTCCGCCCGCAGCGCCCAGTCCCACACCGGCGCGCTCACCACGTCCGCGGATGTGGTGGCCGCCGCCTGCCGGGACGCCGGTGTGGCACTGGTGGCCACGCAGCGCGAGATGGCCGTCGTACTCGCCGCACGGAGCGCGGGGGCACGTGCCCGGGGACGGCGTACCGCCGTCTTCACGGACGGCGGCGGGCACGGTGTGATCGCCGCCGACGCGGCGGAGGCCGCCGGTCTCGACGTACCCGAACTCGGCGCCGGGGCACAGGACCGGCTGCGGGCGGTCCTGTGGGAGCAGTCCGCGGTCGCCAACCCGGTGGACCTGGCCGGGATGGGCGAGCAGAGTCCACGGTCGTACGCGGACACGGTCGGCGGACTGCTCGCGACGGACGAGGTCGACGCCGTACTGATGACGGGCTACTTCGGGGGCTACGCGGCCTCCGGCAGCGGTCTCGGGGGCGGTGGAGCCACCCTCGCCGAGGGCGAGGCCGAGGCCGCGCGGGAGATCGTCGCCCACTGGCGGACCACGCCGAAGCCGCTGGTCGTGCAGTCGATGTATCCGCAGTCGCCGAGCTGCCGCACCCTGGCCGGGGCTGGCATCCCGGTGTTCTCGGCGACCGAGGACGCCGCCCGCGCCCTGGCCGCGATGGCAGTGACAGGCGCGGACGGGGCGCCGGGGGTCCCCCCGCTGCCTCCGGCCGCCGCGCCGCTGCGCGACGCAGGGCACCACGGGATACGGGGCCTCCTGGCTGCCGCCGGCGTGCCGTTCCCGCAGGCCCGCGAGATCACCTCCGAGTCCGAACTCCTCGCCGCGGCCGACGCGTTCACCGGACCCTACGTTCTCAAGGCCCTGCATCTCCTGCACAAGTCCGACGCGGGCGGGGTCGCCCTGCGGCTCGCCGACCGGCAGGCACTGCTGGCCGCGTACCGGGAGATGCACAGCAGGCTCGGCGCGCCGTCGTACTCGGTCGAGGCGATGGCGGATCTCAGCGACGGCATCGAGCTGATCGTCGGCGTCAACCGCGACCCGAGGTTCGGTCCGGTCGCCATGGTCGGTCTCGGTGGCGTACTGACCGAGGCACTGCACGACGTCGCCTTCGCCCTGGCGCCCCTCCCGGCCGCGCGTGCCGCGGAGCTGCTGCGAGGCCTGCGGACGGCCGCACTGCTGTCAGGTGTCCGCGGACGGCCCGCCGTGGATGTGGCCGCCGCCGCGGACGTCATCGAGCGGATCACCACCGTCGCCGCGGCCCATCCGGAGATCGCCGAACTCGAGGTCAATCCACTTCTGGTCCGCCCGGACGGCGTGCTCGCCCTGGATTCCCGCGCCGTACCGGCCTGACAGCCCGCCCCCGTCCCATCACCGCGCCGCACCCTGCCTCGTACCACCTCCCACGCCCGTCCCGACCGAAAGGCCCGGAGCACACCATGGACTTCCGCTACACACCCGAGCAGTCCGCCCTCAAGGGCCGGGCCGCCACGTACACCAGGCTCCTCATGGAGTACGAGAACCAGTCCGAAGAGGCCGGCGGCCCACTGCCCGCCGACACCGTGTGCGAGCTGACCCGAGCCGCCATCGACGCCGGTGTGTACGCCATCAACATGCCCACCGAATGGGGCGGGGCCGGTCTGTCGCTGCTCGACCAGGTCATCGTCGAGGAGGAGTTCGGGAAGGTCACCAACTGCCTCTGGGACATCCCGTGGCGTCCCGCCAACGTCCTGGCGTACGCCGACGAGGCGCAGCGCGAGAAGTACCTGCTGCCCGTCATCCGCGGCGAGCGCTTCGACGCCTTCGCGGTGACGGAACCGGGCGCGGGCTCGGACCCCGCCTCCGGTACGAGCACCGCGACCCGCACGGACGGCGGCTGGCTGCTGAACGGCGAGAAGTGGTTCGTCACCTGCGGCGACATCGCCGACTTCCTGTTGGTGCAGGCCGACGCCGGCCCGGAGCGGGCGCCCACCCTCTTCTTCGTCGACAAGCAGGCGCAGGGGCTGGAGATGACCCGGGTGCCGCGGTTCATGCACTCGGCGGTCAACGGGCATCCCGAGTTCACGTTCACCGATGTGTTCGTTCCCGACGAAGACGTGCTCGGGAATGTCGGGGACGGCTACGAACTGACGAAGGAGTGGTTCACCGACGAGCGTCTGATGATCGCGGCGCGCACGGTCGGAGCCGCCGAGCGAGCGCTGGAACTGGCCCGCGACTGGGCCGTCGAGCGCCGCCAGTTCGGCTCACCCATCGCCGACTTCCAGCTCGTCCAGGGCATGCTCGCCGACTGCGCCGTCGACATCGCCGTCAACCGCGCCTACACCCACCAAGTCGCCTGGGAGGCCGATCAGCCCGGCACCGACCGCAAGGCGCTGCACGCGAAGGCGTCGACGGCCAAGCTCGCAGCGAGCGAGGCGGCGGGCCGGGTCATCGACCGGTGCGTGCAGATCTTCGGCGGCCGCGGCTACGACCGCTCCTACCCCGTCGAACGCCTCTACCGAGAGCTGCGCGTCGACCGCATCTGGGAAGGCACCTCCGAGATCCAGCGCCTGATCATCGCCAACGAACTCATCAAGCGCGGCACTCGGGCACTCGCGCTGCCCACCTTCTGACCACTCCCCCGCCCGGCCACCCGACACCCAAGGACTGACATGGACTTCCGTCTCACCGCCCGTCACGAGGAGCTCAAGGACTCCGCCCGTGGGCTCACCGAGCTCATCATGAAGTACGAGCTCGACTGCGAGGAGAACAACGGCCTGCCGCCGCAGGCCCACGCGGACATCCGCGACGCCGTGCTGGCCAGCGGACTCCAGGCCGTCAACATGCCGAAGGACTGGGGTGGCGCCGGACTGACGATCCTGGAACAGGCCGTCGTCCAGGAGGAGCTGGGGCGACTGACGGGCGCCCTGTGGGACATGGTCTGGCGCCCGGCGAACGCGCTGCGCTTCTGCACCCCCGAGCAGCGCGAGCGCTACCTCGTCCCGGTCATCCGTGGCCGGCGTCGCGACTGCTACGCGGTCACCGAGCCCGAGGCCGGGTCCGACCCGCAGAGCATCAGGACGACCGCGACACGCACCGCGGACGGGTGGGTGCTGAACGGCGAGAAGTGGTTCGTCACGGTCGGGGACCACGCCGACTTCATGATCGTGCTGGCCGCGGCCGGTGAGGATCGCGCGCCGACCCTGTTCCTCGTGGACAAGGACACCCCGGGAATCGAGATGACCCGGGTGCCGCGTTTCATGCACACCTTCGTCTACGAGCACCCCGAATTCACGTTCACGGACGTCCGTGTCCCGCAGGACGCGGTGCTCGGCGGTATCGGGAACGGCTACGACATCACGCGCTCCTGGTTCACCGAGGAGCGTCTGATGATCGCGGCGCGCACGGTCGGAGCCGCCGAGCGAGCGCTGGAACTGGCCCGCGACTGGGCCGTCGAGCGCCGCCAGTTCGGCTCACCCATCGCCGACTTCCAGCTCGTCCAGGGCATGCTCGCCGACTGCGCCGTCGACATCGCCGTCAACCGCGCCTACACCCACCAGGTCGCCTGGGAGGTGGACGCGGGACTGTCCGACCGCAAGACCCTCCATGCCAAGGCGGCCATCGCCAAGTTGTCCGCGAGCGAGGCGTCCGGGCGGGTCATCGACCGGTGCGTGCAGATCTTCGGCGGCCGCGGCTACGACCGCTCCTACCCCGTCGAACGCCTCTACCGAGAGCTGCGCGTCGACCGCATCTGGGAAGGCACCTCCGAGATCCAGCGCCTGATCATCGCCAACGAACTCATCAAGCGCGGCACGGACGTCCTGCAGATGCCCTCCGACCGGACCTAGGGGGAGCCGCCACGTCCCGGGTTCGGGTGTACGTCGCCCGGACCCGGACCCGGACCGCCTCTGCCGGGCGGCCACGGACAGCCGGACGGCTCACCCCCTGTGAGCCTCGGCCGGCACGCACTCATCAGCCACGACCGGCCCGCACGCCCGGGCCGCCGAGCAACGTACGGAGTACCGATGACGGCTGTCGAGCGGATCGGGGTCGTGGGCTGCGGCCTGATGGGGTCAGGCGTCGCCGAGGTGTGTGCCCGGGCAGGTCTGGACGTGGTGGTGGTCGAGGCCGGCGAGAGCGCCGCGGTGGCGGGCCGGCGCCGCATCGTGGCCTCGCTGGACCGTGCGGCGGCCGCAGGGAAGTTGACCTCCGAGGAACGGGACGCCGCACTGGGGCGGATCACGCTGACCTCGGACATCGACGGCATGGCCGACCGTGATCTGGTGGTGGAGGCCGTGGCCGAACACGAGTGGGCGAAGCTGGAGGTCTTCGAGCGGCTCGACAAAACCGTGGCGGGCCGCGATGCGATCCTCGCGACCAATACGTCGTCCATCCCGGTCATTCGCCTGGCGGCGGCCACCTCGCGACCTGAGCAGGTGGTGGGACTGCACTTCTTCAACCCCGTACCGGTCCTTCCCCTGGTCGAACTGGTGCCGTCCCTGCTGACAGGTGAAGCCACCACGGCGCGGGCAGAGGCGTTCGCGTCGGAGACGCTCGGCAAGCAGGTCGTCCGCGCCCGGGACCGGGCCGGGTTCGTCGTGAACGCGCTGCTGGTGCCGTATCTGCTGGCAGCGGTCCGGATGGTCGAGACCGGCGTGGCGTCGGTGGAGGACGTCGACAGAGGCATGGTCCTCGGCTGTGCCCATCCGCTCGGCCCGCTCGCGCTCACGGATCTCATCGGGCTGGACACGGTCCAGGCCATCGCGGAGTCGATGTACGAGGAGTTCCGAGAGCCGTTGTACGCCCCGCCACCACTTCTGGCACGCATGGTTGATGCGGGCCTGCTCGGCCGGAAGTCGGGCCGGGGCTTTCACACCCACCGATGAGCCGCCGCAGCGTACCGGGGCTGGGCTTCCGGCGTCCGAGCGGACCGTGGCCCGGAGCCGACGGAGATACGCGAAGATGGAACAGTGCGGGACGTGACGTCCCACGGACGGTGTCGGCACCTACCAGACCAGGGAGCACCCACGTGACCAAGGCCGAACGCACACGCGAGACGCGTGAGCGGATCCTCTCCGCCGCGTGCGAGGTGATCGCCGAGGTCGGCTTCGAGAGAATCCGCATGCGGATGGTCGCGGAGCACGCGGGCGTGTCCACCGCTCTGCTGCACTACCACTTCGAGACCCGCGAGAAGCTGTTCGCCGAGGCGATGACGTACTCCTTCGCGCAGACCGGCACGGACCTCGAACGGGACGCCGATTCGGTGTCCGCCGCGGTGATCCTGGCCCGCATCCTGCGGGCCCTGCTCCCCACGGACCCGGAGCTCCGGCAGGACTGGCGGCTGTGGCAGGAACTCTGGGTGCGCGCGCTGCGCGACGACACGGCGCGACACTTCGCCGTCGACCTGTACGAGCAACTGCACGAGTGGGTCGGCAATGCCCTGCGGAGGGGCGTCGACTCCGGTGAATTCGCCCAGTGCGACGTCGATGCGACGAGCACCCTGCTGCTCGCGCTGTGCGACGGATTCGGGATCCGTCTGATGCTGACGGACCCCAAGGTAACGCTGGACACCGCGCAGAACGCCATCTGGGGCGCCGTTGCGGGAACCATCGGCGTGGGGCGGCAGTTCCCCGCGATCTGATGCGACGCGCGTCGATGTGTTGCTGACTCGCCGAGGCCCCGGAAGTCGCGGCGGCGATCGAGGCGTTGCTGGGGAGCCGACGCGGACGACCACCGGGGGCTTCGCTTACCGCGAGGCCCCCGGACGACCGCACCGGGACTACGCGATGGCGTAGACGGTCTTGCAGTCGTATTCCGCGCCGTTGTCGGTCTGGCAGGACTTGAACGTGATGTTGGTTCCCTCTGCGTAGTTGAGGTCCCAGGTGTAGCTGGTGTTGGCCCCACTCGTGAGCGGGAAACGGTTGCCCTCGACGTACGCGACCACGCCTTCGCCATTGGCCTCGTAGTCGGAGAGGGTCAGCGTCTCGTCATACGCGTTGAAGTAGGCGTAGTCGACGTTCATGCCGCTGGCATTCTGATGACGTATCGAACAGGACCTGCCCCCCGGGTCGGTGGCGTCGCTGGTGTTCCAGCACTCGTAGGTCAGGGCGAAGGCGCTGCCGTGCGTCGTGGCGATGAAGCCTGCCGCGATGGCGCCGACGAGTGCCACCCGTCCAAGTGCGCGCTTCATGGGTTACCTCCAGGGCGTGTTGAAGCAGATTTGCGGAAGTGATCATTCCATGGCTCCGGCCGAGAGGATTCCACTCCACGCCTCGAGTGATCACATTGTGATCATGAACACTTCACGTCGGCGCAATGTCGTCAGGCCACCGCTCTCGGGGGCTATGGCCAGGGATCACGGACACACGCGCCTCGCCGTCTCCCCGTACCTCGTGCCGAAGGAAACCCGTGTGCCCTCGAGGCTGATGCCGGGTATGGCTTGCCCAGTCGTCTCCGTTCGGATGGGCCGCGGGCCCGGGTTGCGGCACGGCGGGTTCGGGCAGGGTGCGCAGCAGCAGCCAGCTCAGGACGGGCATCAGGATCAGTGGCGCCAGGGTGGGTTGCAGGGATGTCGCGTCGGCGACGCTGCCGATGAGAGGACTCACCAGACCGCCGATGCTGACGGTCAGACCGAGCGTGATGCCACTGGCGGTGCCGACGCGGGAGGGCAGGTAGTCCTGACCGAGCGTGACCTGCAGCGAGAACGGGACGTACAGGCCGACCGAGGTCAGCGCCACGAACAGATACAACGCCGGGCCCGGTACGAAGATCAGGCCCGCGACGGATCCGACCGTGAGCAGGTACGACCAGCGCGCGACGGTGACCCGGTCCCAACGATCGGCCAGCGCGCCGCCCAGCACGGAGCCCACCGCGCCGCCGAGGAAGAGCACGAACAGCGCCGCGGTGCCCGCCGCCGTGCTGCCGTCCATGCGCTCGGTGGCGTACAGCGAGACGAACGTGCTCAGGCCGACGAAGACGATCGACCGGCACACCACGACCAGCGACAGCTTCACGAACGACGCCCGGTCGTCGGCCCCGACCGCCACCGTCGTACCCCTCCCGGAGGACTGACGCTGCGCCGGCAGTCGCAACGCGGGCAGACACAGCACGGCGCCGACGAGCGCCGGCAGCACCAGGAGCGGCGTCAAGCGCAGACCGCCGGGGGAGACAACGGCGGCGACCATGAGCGGGGCCGCCGCGAAACCGAGGTTTCCACCCAACGAGAACCAGCCCATCGCGCTGTGGCTGCCCCGGCCGGCAAGCCGGGCCACCCGGGCGGACTCGGGGTGATAGGCCGCCACGCCCACCCCGGACACCGCCACGAACGCGAGGGTCGGCGCGTAGGAGCCGCTCACCCCGCTCAGCGCGATGCCGAGGCCGCCCAGCAGGGTGCCGACCGGCAGCAGCCAGGGCATCGCCCAGCGGTCGGTGAGCGCACCGAACACCGGTTGTGCCACCGACGACAGCAGGGAGGCGGCGAGCACGATGCCCGAGACGGCGGCATGGCTGTAGGCCCGCTCGGCGACGAAGATCGGCACCAGGGACGCCACGGCGCCCTGGTAGACGTCGACGCACGCGTGCCCGACGGACAGCAGGGTGATCGATGTATTCCTTCGCACCCCGTCATGATCGGTACTGGGCACTGTGTCGCACTTCCAATAAACTGCCGAGTGATGACGGAAATCCGCCACGAGTCGATCGCCCCGACCCGAACCCGGCGACTGGCGTCCGGCGCCGCGATAGACGCCCACCGGCACGACGACCACCAGATCGTCTACGCCGGCCGCGGAGTGCTGGCCGTCACCACCAGCGCGGGCTCCTGGGTCGCCCCGGGCACCCGAGCCATCTGGGTACCCGCCGGAACCGTGCATGCCCACCATGCCCACGGCGAACTCCAGCTGCACCTGGTGGGTTTGCCCGCCACCGAGAACCCACTCGGCCTGGAGACGCCGACGGTACTCGCCGTGGGTCCGCTGCTGCGCGAACTGATCGTCGCCTACACCCGCCCACCGGGCGGCGACAGTCCCGAGCGGGCCCGCCTGCGCGCGGTGCTGCTCGACCAGCTGCGGGCCTCGCCCCAGGAGCCCCTGCACCTGCCCACACCCACCGCCCCCCTGCTGCGAACGCTGTGCGACATCCTGCGCACCGATCCGGCGGACAGCCGCACCCTCGCCGAACTGGGCCGTGAGGTCGGGGCGAGCGACCGTACCCTGTCCCGGCTGTTCCGCAGCGACCTCGGCATGACGTTCCCGCAGTGGCGCACCCAGTTGCGACTCCACCACGCGCTGGTCCTGCTGGCCGAGAACACTCCGGTCACCGCAGTCGCGCACCTGTGCGGCTGGTCGTCCGCCAGCGCGTTCATCGATGCCTTCCGCCGCACCTTCGGCCACACACCGGGGACGCACCCGAAGGACTGAGCTGCGGACTCCTCAGGCACCCACCACGAACCGTCCCGACCACTCCAGGTCCGGGCGCATCACCCGCCCACAGCTGGCTTCGACGGAAGGCTTCGGTGCATGAGGACGCATACTCAGACCGCGAAACCGAAGAGTCCGGAGCCGGCACCCGAGCGGTGTGACCCGTATGAGGGACCCATGCCGGGTGAATAGGTGCCGAGCCGCGTCTGTGCGAGATGTGTCGAGGACTTGGCCCGGGAGACCGGCCCGGTGCGGGCCCGGACCGAGCTCGAGGTGATGCGGCAGCACGCGGAGACCAATGAGCTCCATCCGCGGGTCGGCGAGCCGTGGGTCCGCCCGGGTGAGGTTGAGTAATGCACGCCCGCCAGGTAGGACGGCTTGTGCGGCGGCATCGGGAGAACCCATGGAACGTGAACAACCGAAACCACCGAACCTTGCTGACCTGCATCACTTCCTGGACGATCAGCTCGACCAGATCTCCGCGCAGCTCCGGGGGCTGGCCCGGACCAGGGACCGGTTGCAGGCGCTGTTGGACGCGGTCATGGCGGTCAGCCGGGAGTTGGAACTTCCGGTGGTGCTGGACCGGATCGTCACGGCCGCCATGGACCTGGTCCAGGCTCGCTATGGTGCGCTGGGCGTCCTCGATGAGGAGGGCGAGGGCCTGGCGCACTTCATCCCCGTGGGGCTGAGCGAGCAGGAGCGGGCCGACCTGAGCGGCGTCGAGTTGCCACACGGACGGGGTCTGCTCGGGGCCCTGATCCGCCGCCCCGAACCGCTCCGGGTCGAGGAGATCGCCTCCCACCCTCATTCCGCAGGGTTCCCGTCCGGTCACCCACCGATGCGCAGCCTGCTCGGAGTGGCGGTCAGCGTCCGGGGCGAGGTCTACGGAGACCTCTACCTGGCCGACCGGCGGGACGGGGAGCCGTTCGACGCCTACGACGAGGACATCGTCGTCGCACTTGCCGGGGCCGCAGGAGTGGCCATCGAAAACGCGCGCCTGTTCGAGCACGCCCGGGCGGGCAGCGAACAGTTCCAGCGTCTGCTGCTGCCGACCCTGTCCGACCTGCGGCCGTATGAGGGCGCCGCCGTCTACCGGCCGGCGACCGCCCCCGCACGGGTCGGTGGCGACTGGTACGACGCCTTTCTGCTCCCGGACGGGGCGTGCGCCGCCGTCATCGGCGACGTGGGCGGCCACGACCTGAAAGCTGCGGCGGCCATGGCCCAGACCCGCAACATGCTGCGCGCCCTGCTCTACGACCGCCGCACCCCTCCCAGCGCAGTCCTCACACAGCTTGATCACACTCTGCACGCCATCACCGACAACCCCGTCACCACCGCCTGCCTGGCCCGCATCGAACCGGAAGGCTCCGCCTGGACCCTGCGCTGGAGCGCCGCAGGCCACCTCCCGCCCCTGCTCATCACCCCCAGCCGACGGCCGAAGTACCTGTATGCCGAACCCGGGATCCCCCTCGGGGTGGACGCCGACCAACCCCGCCCTGACCACACCCACCCACTCCCCGCCGGCTCCACCGTGGTCTTCTACACCGACGGACTGATCGAGCACCCCCAGCACCCCATCGACACCAGCCTCGACGCCCTCGCCCGAACCGCGGCCGCCCACGGCGACCTGTCCCTGAGCGACCTCTGCCAGGCCCTTGTCGACCACCACCCCAGCGACGGCCACGACGACATGGCCATCCTTGCCCTGCGCACACCCCGGTCGACGTAGTCATTCCGCCTCTGCTCATCCGGTTGCACCGCAACACCAGCGCTTGGAGTGGTGGACAGGCAACATGGGCGGGCGGGGACTATCGGGAGTGCCGGAACCTGCTGCGGTATTCCGTCGGCGTCGTGTTCAGTTTCCGGCGGAACGCGCGAATCAGGGTGTCGGGTGTGTTGAAGCCGCACGCCGATGCGACACGTTCGAGGGTGTCGTCCGTGGATTCGAGCTGGTTCCGTGCCACTTCGACGCGGGCCGATTCGATGTAGACGGCGGGTGTCATGCCGAGTTCCGCCTTGAAGATGCGGATGAGCTGCCGTTCGCTGACGTGGGCGTGCTCGGCGAGATCGGTGACGGTGAGGTGGTCGGCGATGTGCTGCGTGATGTAGTGGCGGATGTCGTCCATCCGGCGGGTGGTCGAGACGGGTTCGATCGGGACGCTGAACTGGCTCTGCCCGCTGGGACGTTTCAGGTACATGACGAGCTGCCGGGCGACGCGCAGTGCGACGGCCTCGCCGAAGTCTTCGGCGACGAGGGCGAGTGACAGGTCGAGGCAGGCGGTGATGCCGGCTCCGGTCCACACGTTGTGGTCGCGGATGAAGATGGGGTCGGCGTCGACGTCGACCGCAGGGTGGTCGGCGGCGAGCTGCTGCGCGGTGGACCAGTGGGTGGTGGCGCGTTTGCCGTCGAGCAACCCGGCGGCTGCCAGGATGTGCGCCCCCACGCACACGGACGCGACGCGCTTGGCCCTGCCTGCCAGCTCCTTCACCCAGTTGACCACCGCGGGGTCGGTGACGGCGTGGACGCGACGGTTGCCGTCGACCTCGACCGAGCCGGGAACCATGAGGGTGTCGATGCTGCGGTTGGATGCTTCCTGGAAGGTGATGTCGGGGAGGATGCGCACCCCGGCAGAGGTGGTGACGGGGTCCATCGTTTCGGCGGCCAGAACCACGTGGTAACCCTCTGCGTCGCCGGTCTCCCGTTGCAGCAGTGCGAACACTTCCGGGGGGCCGGTGACGTCGAGGAGGTCGACGCCGTCGAAGAGGAGCACGACGATGAACCGGCTGAGGCTGCTCAAGGGGTGTGTCCGTCCGGTCGGAGGCGGTGGCACAACACCGGACCCGGTGTCCGTATCTGCAAGTTACATGACATTGCCGCCATGCGTGGTGGGTTCGTAGCGTGGGCGGTGCGCCATCACACGGTGGCCCTGACCTTTTGATACCTCACCCGAGAAGGTGCATCATGCCTACGTCAACCCTGCGGGAACTCAACGGATTCGACCAGACCCCGGCTTCGCCGGCCGGCGCGACGCTGATCCTGATCGACTACCAGAACACCTACACCCGCGGTGTGATGGAACTTCAGGGGTGGCAGCCCGCGCTCGACGCTGCCGCCGCGCTGCTGGCCGGGGCCAGGGAAGCGGGTGCGAAGGTCGTCCACGTCATCAACGACGGCGGTGCGGGCACCCCGTACGACATCCGTGCCGAGATCGGCCGGATCCACCCCAGCATGGCGCCCATCGAGGGCGAACAGGTCGTCGTGAAGACCACGCCCAACGCGTTCCACGAGACGAACCTGGGCGAGCTGGTGGATCGTGCCGGGAACAACGACGTCATCATCGCCGGGTTCATGACCCACATGTGTGTCACGTTCACGGCGGAAGGTGCGTTCCTGCGCGGGAACCGTCCCACGGTCGTCGCCGATGCCTGTGCGACGCGGCCGTTGCCGTCGGTGGGCGGCGGCCTGACTGCCGAGCAGATTCATCGCAGCGCGCTCGCGACGATCGCAGACCTGTACGGCGTGGTCGTTCCGTCGGCTGCTTCCCTGGGCTGAACCGCCCCCTCACAGCGATGCGGTCTCCCAGGCAAACCCGTCCGGGTCGGTGAAGGACCCGGCACCACTGCCCAGCACGAGCCGGTGCGATCCAGTGCCGTCGTCGGGGACGCCGACGTCCTTGGCGAGGGCACGACGCCCGTACAGCGCCAGCTTGACGGGAGACGACGGAGCGGCGAACTCGACGTACTTGCGGCCGAAGCTCTTCGCCACGACGAGGCCGCGGTCGACGTAGAACCGCTTACTCGCGGCCACGTCCGTCGCTCCCAGCAGAAGCACGATGGTCGGCCACCTCGAGGGTGACGGATTCGATGGAGGTCATGTCCGTCACGCTAGTTGCGGCTCGGTCGACGGTGCTTCTCGATTCCTGACCGGTCTGGTCACCTGCACCGTCACGCACGACGGCATGCCCGCCGCAGCGCCCGCCGCGCCGTGCTCGTAGGTGGTGGGCGGCATGCCGACCAGCTCGGTGAAGCGGGCGCTGAAGGTGCCCAGCGACGAGCAGCCGACCGCGAAGCAGCGCCGCGGGCGAGCGCCTCGACGTCCAGCGGCCGCGCGTACTCCCGGTCGATCCGGTCGCGGACGCGCCGCAGCCGCGCGAGGTCGCTCAGACGCTGCGCAGCGGTAAGTGCGCGCGTCCATGCGGGATGACACATGAGAGGACCCTTTCATCGCTGTTCGCAAGCACCTGAGTACATGCTGAGGGTGAAGAACGCCGAGGCCCGGTGGCCGACATCGCGAGGAGGCATGGAGGTGCCGGCCACCGAGGCCCTGAGGGCTGTCCCGCAATACCCGGCGGACCAGCGCGCGGCGTCAGATGCATGGGGTCTCCCCAGGCCCGGAGGGCCGAGGGGACGCATCGCAAGGCGGAGGGCCGTCCCAATACTGGATGTATCGGGACGATTCAACAACGCAGCGAGGTGCCGTAGCTGTCGTCGTGCGCCCGGTGGGTATTGCGGGACAGCCCTTAGCCATTACCCGAGGCTCAGCGCAGCTCTTGGATGCGGATCAGGTTGCCCGCGGGATCGCGGAAGGCACAGTCGCGAACGCCGTACGGCTGCTCGGTCGGTTCCTGGACGACCTCGGCGTCGCGGGCCTCCAGCTGCTCGAAGGTGCCGTCGAGGTCCCGGGTGGCCAGCAGGATCCAGCCGTAGGTGCCCTTGGCCATCATCTCGACGATGGTGCGGCGCTCGTCGTCGGTGATGCCGGGGTCGGCGGCCGGCGGTGCCAGGAGGATGGAGGTGCCGGGCTGATCAACGGGGCCGACCGTGATCCAGCGCATCTTGCCCTGTCCGACGTCGCTGCGGACCTCGAAGCCGAGGGTGTCGCGGTAGAAGGCCAGGGATGCGTCCGGGTCGTCATGCGGAAGGGCGGTCGTGTGAATGGTGATGTCCATGGCCGTCACGTTAGTTGCGGCTCGGTGACCGAGGCTTCTCGATTCCTGATCCGTCTGGCCACGTGTCGCGCGCGCCGCTCGGTGCTGCGTCGCCGAGGATCTCCGCAGCCCGGCGCTGTCGCGTCCCCCGGTATCGAGGGCACAGGTGTGGCGCCGTCGCTGGATCGAGCGATGCCTCCTGCAGACTGCGCGGGCGTCCGCATACTCCGCGGGCGTCCGCGGGTCGACCTGACGGTGTCGTTCCAGCGGTGGCTACTCGGGCAGTGGCCGGTCGTCGATGACGTTCTTCATGACGAGGGCCCCCGCGGCGGGCTGGCCCGTTGCCGCGCAGAAGGGACTCCTCGGCACGCTCCACATGTCGGCCTGCGCCGTTGTCCATTTGCCGTCGGCGTGCCCGCCCGCCCCTGTTGAAGACCCGGCCGTCGGCGGCCCGGGCGGTCACCCGTACCTCCGGTGCCATGATGATCGCCATCGGCGGTTTCCTGCTGGTGGCACGCCTGGCCGGCTGACGGAACCGCCTCACCCCGTTCACAGACCGTGATGCCGCCGAAGGAGAGCACATGGAAGACCCGACGCAGCAGGAAGAGGCGAGCCCCGAGGTACAGAAGCGCATCCAGGCGAGCTTCCACAGCCAGGGGCTGATGAGCCACCTCGGTGCACGGACAGCCCACATCGCGCCGGGCCGCGTGCACATAGTGCTCCCGAGCCGGCCCGAAGTGACCCAGCAGCACGGCTACTTCCATGCCGGTGCCACCAGCGCCATCGCGGACAGTGCCGGGGGGCTACGCGGCCTTCACACTGTTCCCCGAGAACACCGATGCGCTCAGCCCCACGGCCGCTCGCCGTCCACACCGCCCGGGCCCCCGTCAGAAGGTGTACCGCGGCGCCGGGAACGTTCCCGCCGTCACGTCGGCTGCGAAGTCCCAGGCGGCGTGACCTCGCCCACACCCCGGATCTGGACTGAATATCCAGCTTGGACGTAAGGTCCAGCCATGGGTACTGTGGAAGAGGGCACCGACCCTCGTGTGCGGATGTGGGCCCCGGCGTGCCAGGCCGTGGCACTGCTGCTCGGTCCGTACGCCGAGGTGGTCCTGCATGATCCGGATACCGATCGGATCCTGGCGATCTGGAATCCCATGAGCTCGCGCGGTCCGGGTGATCCGTCGCTGCTGGGTGAGCTGGACGCCCTAGATCCGTCGGCCCGGGACGTGTTCGGGCCGTACGAGAAGCTGCTCGCGGACGGCCGGCGCCTGTCCTCGGTCAGCGCGATCCTGCGCGATGCGGACGGCAAGGCTTCGGTGGTGCTGTGCGTCAATCTCGACCGCACGCCGCTGGAACAGGCCGCGGCTGTGCTGTCGGCGTTCGGCGCACCGACCGTGTCCCGCCCGGAGCCGCTGTTCGAGCAGGACTGGAGCGAGCGCGTCCAGCACATCGTCGGCGCTTACGTGCGCGAGTGCGGCCGCCCGGTGGAGCGGCTGACCCGCGCCGACCGCCTGGCCGTGCTCGCGCGGTTGGACGAGGCCAAGGTCTTCGCCGTGCGCCGTGCCACCCCGGTCGTCGCCCGCGCCCTTCGGGTTTCCCGATCGACCCTCTACGGCCTGTTGGCCGAGCTCAGAGCACCGAACGCAAAGGACCACACGCGATGACCCGACTGCCCGACTTCCGCCTGGAAACGTACTTCTCCCGCTGGGAGTTCACCGCGCAGCACAACATGACGGCCTCCGACGTACAAACCATGACGCTCAGCGAACTGCTCGCCCTGGCCGACGACCACGACCGGACCGCGTTCGAGAACCTGCCGCTGGGCTACACCGAGACCTACGGTGATCCGGCTCTGCGTCAGGTGATCGCCCAGATGTACGAGCGGGCGGACGCCGCGGACGTCATCTGCTTCGCGGGCGCTGAGGAGGCCCTGTACCTGGCGATGAACGTCCTGCTCGACGCTGGTGATCATGCGGTGGTGGTAACCCCGAACTACCAGGCGGCCGAGACCGTGCCGCTGGCGCTGTGCGAGGTGACCGGCGTCGCCCTCGACCCGGATCGCGACTGGGCCCTGGACCTCGACCGGATCAAGGCGGCGATCCGGCCGAACACCCGGGTGGTGTCGGTGAATTTCCCCAACAACCCCACCGGCAAGGTCATCAGCGCCGCCGACTTCACCGAGCTGGCGCGGCTGTGCGACGAGCATGGCATCCATCTGTTCAGCGACGAGGTGTACCGCGGCCTGGAACGCGATCCGGCCCGCACCCTGCCGCAGGCCGCGGACCTGTCCGAGCGCGCCCTGTCGCTGAACGTGACCTCCAAGTCGCTGGGCCTGCCGGGTCTGCGGATCGGGTGGATCGCCTGCCGCGACCGCGCCCTGCTCACCCGGCTGGAGCGGGCCAAGCATTACACCACCATCTGCAACTCCGCCCCCGCCGAGGTCCTGGCCCGCATCGCACTCAAGGCCCGCACCACGATCCTGGACCGCAACCGGGCCCTCATCGCACGGAACCTGCCGGTCTTCGACGCCTTCTTCGCCGAGTTCCCGGACGTCTTCGAATGGCAGGCCCCGGACGGCGGCTGCGTCGCCTACCCCCGCCACCTCGGCCCGGAACGAGTCGAGGAGTTCTGCACCCGCCTGGTGGAGGAAGCCGGCGTCCTGCTGCTGCCCGCCGGCATCTACCGCTCCGACCTCACTCCCACCCCCACCGACCGGTTCCGCATCGGCGTCGGTCGCGCCCGTCCCGAAGAGGGCCTGGCCGCCTTCACCCAGTGGATGCGGGCGCACCGGTGAGCCGGGCCGTCTTCGATGCGGCCGCCATCGAGCGGGCCGCCACCCCGCAACTGGTCCTCGACACCGTCCGCGACGCGCTGATCGCCCACGCCCACGGCCGCACCACCGTGCCGCCACCGCTGCACCTTCAATTCCCCCACGCCGACGGCGACTGCCACGTCAAAGCGGGCTGGGTCACCGGTGCGCCCGACTTCATCGTCAAGATCGCGACGGGCTTCTATCACAATCCCGCGGCCGGCCTGCCCTCCAACCACGGCCTGGTCTGCGTCGTCAGCGCCCGAACCGGCCAGGTCCAAGCGATTCTCGACGACCAGGGCCTCCTCACCGCCCTGCGCACCGCCGCCGCGGGCGCGCTGATCACCCACGCCATGGCCCGCCCCGGTGCGACGACGCTGGCCGTGTTCGGCACCGGAGAGCAGGCCCGGCTCCAGGTCGAATGGCTCGCCAGGCTCCGTCCGATCAGCACGGTCCTGGTCAACGGTCGCAGCCAGGACAAAGCCCGGGCGCTCTGCGAGGAGTTCAACGCGCGCGGGCAGCATGCCCGGCCCGCCTCCGCCGAAGAAGCCGCGGGCGCCGACATGGTCATCACCACCACCCCTGCCACCACCCCGGTCCTGAGCGCCGCCCACGTCCGGCAGGGCGCACACGTCACCGGCATCGGCACCGACATGCCCCACAAGAACGAGCTCCCCCCGGCGCTCTTCGCCCGCGCGGCACTGATCGCAACCGACGACCACCAACAGTGCGTGGACCATGGGGACTTCGGCCGTGCAGTTCTCGACGGATCGGTCACGTCCACCGGTGACACCCCTGCCGGTCTCCTGCTCGAAAAGCCTGTCGAGCGGCCGGACGGCGCGATCACCGTCGCAGACCTGACCGGCGTCGGCGCACTCGACGCAGCTCTCGCCTCAGCGGTCCTGCGCGAACTGACGCATCAGTAGACACAACGCGCCTGCCGCCCGCGGACCCGGACCCATGCCGTATGGGTTGATGTTCGACCAGAACAGTGCGGTCAGCCCTCGCCTTTACTCATCCGACGGTTCAGCGCGTGCTCTTGGCCGGAAGGTCCGCCGTGCTGGGAACGGGTGGTGTGGTGAGGCCGGCCAGGAGTTGGAGGGTGGTGGCAGCCTCGGATCCTGGCGGTGCGCTGTAGATCATCATGGTCATGTCGGGGTCGTCGGGGGCACGCATGGCGACGTAGTCGAGTGCGAGTTCGCCGAGCTGAGGGTGGTTGAACCGCTTGCGGCCGCGAGTCTTGCCCCGGACCGTGTGGTCGGCCCATAGGCGGCGGAAGTCGGCGCTGCCCAGGGACAGTTCGCCGACGAGGGTGGCCAGCTGTGGGTCGTCAGGGTGGCGGCCGGCGTCCAGACGGAGGTTGGAGACGGTGTCGCGCGCCTTGCTCTCCCAGTCGGGGTAGAGGTACTTGGCGGCGTCGTCGAGAAAGACCAGGCGGGCCATGTTCCGCTCGGCCGCGGGCAGGGCGGGGAAGTCGGCGATCAGGGTCCGGGCCAGGTCGTTCCAGGCCAGGAGGTCCAGGCGGCGTCCGATGATGTAGGCGGGGACGGAGGCGAGGGCCTGGAGCGCCTGGCGCATCTCGGGGCCGACCTGTTGCGGGCGGCCGGGGCCCTTGCGGGCGCTGGTGCGTTTGGCAAGGTTGTGCAGGTGGACGCGCTCGTCGGTATCGAGGCGGAGGGCGCGGGCGACGGCGTCCAGGACGTCGGGGGACACGTTGCGGGCCCGGCCCTGTTCCAGGCGGGTGTAGTAGTCCACGCTCACCCCGGCCAGCAGCGCCAGTTCCTCGCGGCGCAGGCCCGGCACGCGCCGCCGGCCGCCGAAGGTGCCCGCTCCGACGTCTTCGGGGCGAAGGCGGGCGCGTCGGGTCCTGAGGAACTCACTGAGCTGCTGGGCACGATCCATGATCCCAGTGTCGGTCAGGGCCGTGCGGTCTGCCTGGTCCTGGCGGACCCAGGCAGGGCGGACCCGGGTTGGGCGGAGCTCTGGGTCGACCTGGACCGGGTGCGCAGGATGGACGTCGTTCACCAACGAACAACGGCACCAGACCAGGAGTCACCCATGTCGAACACGCTCACGATCGTTGCCGGCTTCATCGCCAAGCCGGGCCAGGAGCAGCGTCTGCGCGACGAGCTGAACGCGATGATCGCGCCGTCCCTGGCGGAGGAGGGCTGCATCGGCTACCAGCCGTTCACCGATCCCAACCGCGCCGACCACATGATCATCTTCGAGGAGTGGGCCAGTAGCGCGGCCCTGGACCACCACTTCTCGCTGCCGCACTTCAAGCACGTCGCCCAGGTCCTGGACGAGATCCTCGCCGAACCGTTCACCCTGCGCCGCCTGACCGACGTCCCCGCCTGAGCCCCCGCACCAGTTGGCCGCCCGCGAAACGAGGATTCCGTCCCCGAGCCCTGGCGTCGCTTGCCCGATCCGGTGCCCGGGGCGGTGCCGGTACCGTCGGCGGATCTGGCGCTGCTGGAGCGGACGCTCCGCGAGCGGATCCCCGATGCCATCGGCGCCACCGAGGCGGAGAGCGCCGCCGCGGAAGCGCGCCTCGGCATCCAGTTGCCACCGCCCCGTCGCCGATCATCACGCCGGGCATGACGGTGGCGCCACGACCGAACCACAGGTCGTTCCCAACGACGGTGTCGCCGAGGGCACCACCCGCTCGTGCTCGGGCAGCGGGTGCAGCACGCTTGGCTCCGGAACGGTTGGTGTCATGCGTGGTTCTCCTTTCGGGTGCAGTGGCGAGCGAGTGCTGCGGCGGGTCAGCCGTCGGTCGGGGCCGACCCCCTCGACGGGCCGGACGGCGACGGGCGACAGTGACGAGACGTGCCGGGCTTGGGCGTGCGACAGCAGGTTCCGTGCGGCAACGGCCGGTGTTCGGTGACGGCCGGTGTTCGGTGACGTCGGATACGGCTGAATCCCGCTTCATCCGTCGTCGGTTGTGCGAGAGCACGGCTCTACGGGTGCTCAGTGCCGGTGACGGTGATGGCGGACCGACGGCGCGTTCTCTACATATCCGAGAGCCCGTTTCGGCGCTGCCGTAGGGGGCGAGTGATGATCTCTATGCCATGCCCGGCGGGATCCATGAAGTAAAGGCCGCGCCCGCCGTGGTTGTGATTGACCTCGCTGAAATGCCTCCGAAGGCAATCCCACGGGCACCTCCATGCCTCATCCAGCCGGTGACCGATACGCGATGCCGTGTCGCGATCACATGATCGTTCCAAGGCTTGTGTCGAACGAAGAAAACGCGCCGAAGTTCGTCGAACGCATCCGGCTGCACCAGTTCGTGGCCCGTACCGGCGACGCCACGATTGACTACGGCACGCTGCTCGGCGAGGGCATCCAGCTGGTCGTCGACAGCGCCACGCGCATCGACACCACCGCGCGCACCGTGCAGCTCGCGTCGGGCCGCGCCCTGGACTACGACTACGTCATCTACGCGGTCGGCAGCACCGCAGCGACACCGGCATCGGTGCCTGACGCGGTCGAATTCGCTTTGGCCATCGCTGAATTCGAGTCCGCGCAACGGCTGCGCACCAGGCTGGAGAAGTTGCCCCTCGATGCTCCGGTCACCGTGATCGGCGGCGGGCTGACAGGCATCGAGACGGCCGCCGAACTGGCCGAGCAAGGACGCACGGTCACGCTGGTGTGTGGCCGGACCCTGGCACCCTCCCTGAGTGCGCCGGGGCGCCGATACGTCGCCAAGTGGCTGAACCGGCACGGTGTCGCCGTGCTTGAGGCAGGCGTGGTGACCGAGGTCCGGCCGGATGCGGTCGTCCTTGCCGACGGTTCTGCCAACAGTGCGGTGCGTCCGAGCGCACTGACCATCTGGGCGGCAGGTTTCGGCGTGCCGGAGCTGGCGGCGGCCAGCGGGCTGCGCACCAACACGCTCGGCCGGCTGCTAAACACTCACCCCCGCTGAGCGTGCGGTGTTCGTGCTGCGCGAGGTGTTCGGCTTCGACTACGACGACATCGCCGCGGCGCTGGGTAAGTCCGTGGTGACGGTGCGCCAGGTGGCGCACCGCGCCCGCGAGCACGTACGGGCGCGGCGTAAGCGCTTGGACCCTGTCGACGCGGCGAAGACCGCGGATCACCGAGCAGTTCATGACCGCGGCGGCAACCGGTGACCTGGAGGGGCTGCTCTCGCTCCTCGCACCGGACGCCACCTGGACCGCAGACAGCGGCGGCAGGACCACCGCTGCGCGCCGGCCGGTGGTGGGCGCGGAGAAGGTGGCCGCGGTCCTCATGAAGATCTTCCGCATGGGACGGCTGACGGATTCGCGGATCAAGGTGGTCAACTGCAACAACACGCCCGCGATGGTGGTCCACAGCGGCGACCACCCAGAAGGCGTCTTCCTGGTCGAGATCGCCGACGGGAAGATCACCAGCATCTACGCCATCCGCAACCCGGACAAGCTCGTAGCGGTGGCGGTTCCGCGTCGGATCAGCCGGTAAGGAGACCAGAAAGTACGGGATCGTCGTCGAAAACTACTTCGGTGCCTGGAAGCCGCCGATCTTCTGCTCCAGCAGTTCGGCCAGCCGCAGCGGGGTGCGGTCCTCGAGCATCGGGCCGATGAGCTGTACTCCCACCGGCAGGCCCTCGGGGGACCGGCCCGCTGGTATGGCGGTGGCGGGCAGGCCGGGCATGGTGGCCAGACCGGCCCAGACGAGCTGGTCGAAATACGGGTACTCGACGCCGTCGATGTCGAGCCGGCGTTCCCTCGGATCGGGGTTGTGGTCGTGCGGGAACGCGGGAGTGGGCGTGATCGGACAGACCACGGCGTCGAACTCGGCGAAGAACTGTCGCCAGCCGTGGCGGTGGAGCTCGCGACGGCTGTTCGCCTCGATCCAGTCGCGGTGGCTGAACACCATGCCGCGCAACCGCGCCGCATCGAGACTCTGGTCGTCTGCGCTCAGTCCGGCGACGCGGGTCCGCAGCTGCTCGTCCGCTTCGACGGGAAAACGCGCAACGGAGCCCGAAAAGAGCAACTGCGTGTAGAGCACCGCGGCTTCGGTCAGATCGGGCAGCAGCGGAGTGTGCCGCTCGACGCGGGCGCCGCCGTCGACAAGCGCGTCGGCCACCCGGTTCACGCCCGCCCGCACAGCGGACCCGGTCGGAGTGAGCGGATGCTCCTCGAGCACCAAGACCCGGAAGTCGCCGAGCCGCTCGTGGCGCGCGGGCGGCAGCGTCACGTCGTACGCCACACCGAGCGTCAGCGGGTCCGGTCCGGCCATGACGTCGAGCAGGAGCGTGAGGTCGCGGGCGGTGCGCGCCATCGGACCGACGACGGCGAGGCCAAGGTCGACCGGCAATGGCGGTGCCGGCGGCGCGACCATGCCGCGGGTTGCCGCGAGTCCGAGTGTCGGCTTGTGCGCGTAAATGCCGCAGAAATGCGCGGGGGTGCGCAACGAACCGGCAAGGTCGGAGCCGATGGACAGCGCGCCGAACCCGGACGCCAGGGCCGCCGCTGATCCGCCCGAGGACCCACCCGACGTCCGACCGTGATCCCACGGGTTGTTGGTGGTGCCGTAGATCTCGTTGAAGCTCTGGATATCTTGCAGCCCCACCGGCACATTGGTCTTACCGAGCACCACCGCGCCCGCGGCCTTGAGCCGCGACACCTGCACCGCGTCCTCGGCCGGCATAAAGTTCGCCTGCGACGGCATGCCCCAGGTCGTGGGCAGCCCGGCGATGTTGTAGGACTCTTTGACCGTCACCGGAATACCCAGCAGCGGCCGGTCCTCACCGCGGGCGCGCGCCTGGTCGGCACCGCGCGCGGCGGCCCGCGCACGGTCGAAGTCCGGCACACAGATCGCGTTGATCGCCTTGTCGTCCCGCTCGATACGGGCGATCGCCTCATCGGTCAGTTCCGCCGAGGTCACTTCACCGGCACGCAACGAAGCCGCGAGTTCTTCGGCCGTCTGAAAATTCCATTCCATGAATCCGACCGTACCGACCTCCGGAAGAGGCCATGAAATGCCGCCTCGCGCAACGGGGATGTCTCAATACTCATCATGCTCCGCTCCGGCCACCGACAATTCGCCCGACCGCTGGCGATGGCGATGCGCGGGGGATAGGTGTCGCCTGGGAGTTCAGGAGACCCTCATCGGACACCGGCGCGTACTTCGCGAAGCTGCGAACCGACGGAGGACCGTTGGGGAATCCTGAACTCGCAGCGGACGGTTCGGCGACGCCTTCAGGCGCCACCCGTGTGCTATGAACAGGCGTGACATTGAGGATCGAACGCACTGACGCGCGCACGTGGCCGGATGAGCACGTAAAGGAGCTCTTCAGCGAGAGCTTTCCTGAGTTCCTCACGGCTGACCGGCTCGTGCGTCTGCGGTGCGGTGGTCACCCCGTCGCTCAAGGGTCGCGGGCTGGCGGGCCGGACCTTGACCGCGCTGCGCCGCACTGCGCCGCACTGCGCCGCACTGCGCAGGATGCCGGGCTGGCCCGGGTCGTTGCGCCGGTGCGCCCCACGATCAAGGCGCAGTACCCGTTGACACCGATCGACGCCTTCATGGGGTGGCGTCGTCGCGACGGAATGGCTCTTGATCCCTGGATCCGGACCCATCAGCGCCTGGGCGCGAAGATCCTTTCGGCGGCTCCCGCATCGCAGACGATGACGGGCAGCATCGCCGAGTGGGAGCGTTGGACCAGCATGGTCTTTCCCGAGCCGGGGGACCATGTGATCCCGGGCGGACTGAGCCTGCTACGGGTCGACCTGTCCGCCGATGAGGGTGTGTACCAGGAGCCAGGCGTCTGGATGCAGCACAGCTGAAGTGCGGCACTGTTCACCATGCCGCACAGCGGTCGTCTTACGGCCCTGGGAAGCGCCCTTGTCCGACGCCGGGTGTGCAGCTGTCAGAGCAAGCCCGAGCTGGTGCGCTGCTGGACCGCCGTGGAAGTCGGTGTATCGGCCTGGCCCCTCTGTCGTCGGGGGGCCTGAGCCAGCGGGGCCTGGGCCGGCCGGGCCGCGGGTCTGCGGCTCCGAGCCGGTGCGCGCTGTGGCTGTCGGGGTGGACACGAAGACCGCCGCGGTAGGTGGTGGGCCCCTGCCGGCGACCACGCGCGCCTGCCACGCGCGGGAAACAGACCCAAGGGCAGCGGCCATGTCAGAATGCCCCGTGCCTTCCAACGTATTTTTCGACATCACCATCGACGACAAGCCCGCGGGCCGGATCGTCTTCAAGCTGTACGACGACATCGTTCCCAAGACGGCTCGCAACTTCCGCGAGCTGGCCACCGGCGAGCACGGCTTCGGATACGCCGAGTCGCCCTTCCACCGTGTCATCCCGGACTTCATGCTCCAGGGCGGCGACTTCACCAGGGGCGACGGCACCGGCGGCAAGAGCATCTACGGCGAGAAGTTCGCCGACGAGAGCTTCCAGCTCAAGCATGACCGCCCGTTCCTGCTCTCCATGGCGAACGCCGGGCGGAACACCAACGGGTCCCAGTTCTTCATCACCACCGTCGTGACCCCCTGGCTGGACGGCAAGCACGTCGTCTTCGGCGAGGTCGTCGAGGGCGAGGACATCGTGAAGCAGATCGAGTCGCTGGGCACCCGCTCCGGTGCGACCCGCGCGAAGATCGTCGTCGCCGCGTCCGGGGTCGTGGGCGAGTAACACCCCCCTGTGCCTGTGTGGGCGGCCATCGGCCGCCCACACACTGCGCGGTCCCGGCCGGCCGCCTCCTCGCCGATCAGGTTGCGGTACAACCATCGGTGAAGGTCATGGAATGACGTCGGCCCACTCCCCAGCCTTCTGCACACTGCAGACGCTCCCGCTGGCCCCAGAAGACGCGGCGCCGGCCTGAGAGGCCGTGAACCTGCGGGTCTCCTCAGGACGGGAGGGCGCCGAGTTGGCGCAGCTGCGCGCGGACGTCGACGACGCCCCGGATCTCGGCGATCCGCCCGTCGACGAAGCGGAAGATGAAGACCTCGTTGTAGGTGGCGGTCTTTCCGGTGGGCGGCAGGCCCTGGTACTCGCCCCGGTGGGTTCCGGTCACCGTGTCCCTGGAGACGACCTTGTCGTCCTCCGTGATCGTCTCCTCGACGGCGACGTGGATGTCGGGGAACGCGCGCAGGAGCACCTCCCACACCCGCTTCAGGGCCTCCGTTCCCGTCGCGCCCATCGGTACCGGCGCGTGGAAGACCATGTCCGGTGCGACGAACTCGTCGATGGCCTTGGAGATGCTTGTCGGGTCGCCGCTGTTCACGGCGGAGTGGAAGCGGTGGAGCGTCGCCGTGTCGCTTGTTGCCCCGGCTGCCGACATGCGGCCTCTCCTCTGCTCTGTGCCTTCGCCGCGTGCTGGACGGCGTCTCAGCAGTAGGACGGCACGGCCGCCAGGAATGTGACACAACGCGCGGACGACGGCCTGGAGCCGCTGCCAAGCGCGGCAACAGCCGGCCGATCGCGTCCACGATCACGTGGCGCTTCCTGCCCGCTGCCTTTTGGTTGAGGTACAGGAAATCCCGGTGAGATTGATCTTGCTGGGTCTGCCTACTTCGCGGGAGCTTCGAGCTGGTGGGCGAAGGCGCCGGCGCGCAGTTCCTTCCGGGCCGGGGATGTGGTTGTAGAGCGTGCCCGGGGAGACGCCCAGCAGCTTGGCGATGGAGGTGATCGAGCGGCCGGGGTGGGGCAGCAGGTCGCGGGCGGCCCGGATGACTTCGTCAGTGGCGACGGTGGGGCGTCCGCCGACGCGGCCGCGCGCCCGGTGCCGCGGGAAAATCCGAGCGCGACCCGTCAGCGACAACCGCGGGCGTTGAGCCGGGCGGCCTGGCGCGTCAGGTGGTCGCGCTCGGCGAGGTTGGGTGCCTTGTGGGCCGCCTCGGCGTACAGCCGTGCCGCCGTCGCCAGGTCGCCGTCGCGCTCGTGGAGGTACGCCGCCACCGCGGCGTGGCGGGGCAGTGAGTCGTCCAGTTCCGCGAGCGCCGCCAGGCCGGCGCGCGGTCCGTCGGCCTCCCCGACGGCGACCGCGCGGTTGAGCCGGACGACCGGGCTGTCGGTCAGGCGCGTGAGCTCGTCGTACCACTCGACGATCTGCACCCAGTCGGTCTCCTCGGCGCTGGGCGCATCGGCGTGGAGTGCCGCGATGGCGGCCTGGGCCTGGAACTCGCCCAGCCGGTCGCGGGCGAGGGCCGCCTGGAGGATCCCGACGCCCTCGGCGATCAACGCAGTGTCCCACCGGCTGCGGTCCTGCTCGGCGAGCGGCACCAGGCCGCCGTCGGGCGCGGTCCGGGCGGCACGCCGGGCGTGGTGGAGGAGCATGAGGGCGAGCAGCCCGGCCACCTCGGGATGGTCGATGCGGGCCGCCAGCTGCCGGGTGAGCCGGATGGCCTCGGCGGCGAGGTCGACGTCGCCGGAGTAGCCCTCGTTGAAGACGAGGTAGAGGACGCGCAGCACGGTGGCGACGTCGCCGGGCTGGTCGAAGCGCACGCCGGAGACGGTGCGCTTGGCCCGGCTGATGCGTTGCGCCATGGTCGCCTCGGGCACCAGATAGGCCTGGGCGATCTGGCGGGTGGTCAGCCCGCCGACGGCGCGCAGCGTGAGCGCGACCGCCGATGCCGGGGTCAGCGACGGGTGGGCGCACAGGAAGTAGAGCTGGAGCGTGTCGTCCACCGCGGGCGCCGGCCCGGGCGCCGGCTCCTCCGCTACTCGGTCCTCACGCCGTCGGCGGGCGGCGTCGGCGCGCGTCGCGTCGAGGAACTTGCGCCAGGCCACGGTGACCAGCCAGCCCTTGGCATCCCGCACGGGGTATCCCCCGCTCGAAGAGCTTGGGGAGGGGTCGGCCGCCCAGACCCGGAGCGCCTCGACCAGAGCGTCCTGCACGGCGTCCTCGGCCGCCGCGAAATCGGCTCCGCGGCGGACGAGGACGGTGAGCACGCTCGGCGTGAGGCTCCTGAGCAGGACCTCGTCCATCGATGAGGTCACTCCGTGATGGTGGGCGGCGCGGTCAGGAACGGGCGCACCTCCAGCCACTCGTGGATCGGCTTGCCGCCCGCCCCGGGGGCGGCCGACAGCTCCCCTGCCAGCTCGACGGCGCGCTCGTAGCTGTCGACGTCGATGATCATCCAGCCGGCGATGAGGTCCTTCGTCTCCGCGAACGGTCCGTCGGTGACCGGCGGGCGCCCCTCACCGTCGTAGCGGACCCACGCTCCCTCGGGGGCGAGCGCCTGACCGTCGACGAACTCGCCTGTCTTCTCCAGCCGGGCCGCGAAGTCGTTCATGTACTGCACATGCGCCGAGATCTCCTCCGGGCTCCACTGGTCCATCGGCACGTCGTTGACCGAAGCCGGGGCGCCGCGGTAGTGCTTCAGCAGCAGGTACTTGGCCATCGTGTTTCTCCCTCGGTGCTCGTGCGACCCATTGTGGTCGCATTCACCCCAGGGACGGAGCCGGACGCGGGTTCTCGACATCGCCGTCCGATTTTTTTTGACTCTCGTTGCCGTCGCGCTGCGAGGGATCGCCGGTCAGCGCACGCCGACCTCGGTGCCGGGTCGGTGCTACAAGCACGCCGCGATGCCATCCCCCGTGGTCGCGCACAGGGCCTGCTGATGGCTCGTCGGTCGGCATGCTCACCAGCCATGCTGCAGTCGTCGCCGTGCAGGGCATCAGCCTGGAGGGCCGGTCGTCGACCCGTTGCAGCAACAGGCCGTCGCTCGACGGCCGGGGAGTCGCCCCGATCATCGGCAGTGCACCGCCTAATCTGCCAGAACCGAAGTCTCATCGCGAAAGGAACGACCCATGCCTTCTCGACTCAACCCGTACATCAGCTTCAACGGCGACGCCCGGCAAGCCATGGAGTTCTACAAGGAGATCTTCGGGGGCACCCTGGCGGTGAACACGTTCGGCGACTTCGGCGAGAAGGAGGCCGGAGACGCCGCCGACAAGATCATGCACAGCATGCTCGAGACCGACAGCGGCTTCACGCTCATGGGCGCGGACACTCCGCCAGGGATGGAGCACAAGCCCGGGAACAACATCTCCGTGAGCCTGAGCGGGGATGACGCCGACGAACTGCGCGGCTACTGGGACAAGCTCTCCGGAGGCGGCACGGTCTCGGTACCGCTGGAGAAGCAGATGTGGGGCGACGTCTTCGGCATGTGCACGGACCGCTTCGGCATCACCTGGCTGGTCAACATCAGCGAGCAGCAGACCTGAGCGGAGGCGGCGCGTCGGCCTCTCCCCCCTGGTTATCCGAACTGGCCGGGCTGGTAGTCGCCGGCGGGCTGCTGGACGATGACGTTGGCGCGGTTGAAGGCGTTGATGAGGGCGATGAGAGACACCAGGGCGGCGAGCTGGTCCTCGTCGTAGTGCTTGGCGGCATTCGCCCAGGCCTCGTCCGTGACACCACCGGCCGCGTCGGCGATGCGGGTGCCCTGCTCCGCCAGCTCCAGGGCAGCGCGCTCGGCATCGGTGAACACCTTGGCCTCCCGCCAGGCCGCGACCAGGTTGAGGCGCACCGGGCTCTCCCCGGCGTGCGCGGCTTCCTTGGTGTGCATGTCGGTGCAGAAACCGCAGCCATTGATCTGACTGGCGCGGATCTTCACCAGTTCCTGCGTCGCGGCCGGCAACGTCGAGTCCGAGACCACCTTGCCCGCCGAGACGAGGTGCTTCAGGGACTTGGCCGCGACCGGGTTGCCGATGAGGTTCATGCGAGCATCCATGGTGCACTCCTTGCCGTTGCTGGTGGTTACACATCTCTGACGGAACAGCTCGGCACGATGTGACAGGAACGAATGTGACGTGCGCCTCCCCTGTCGCGGTGTTCAGCCACGCCACGAGGTTCGGGCTCGCGAACCGCCGATGCCCACGCGCCTGGGTGACTGGACGCACAGCCCTCCCTGATCACCCACGACTCACCGAGTGGCGTCGGTAACGGGACGCAGGGCGCGTGAGTGCCGCATCGACGCCGTGCTTGCCCCCTGCGCAAGACCGGCGGCTGACGCAGCGGCATCACCACCGAACTCGCCGCCCAGCACAACGAGTCGGCCTGGAAGTGGGAACCTGTGACCGAGGAAGCCCGCAACCGGCTCAGCAGCGACCCCGTGCTCAGGCTCGCCAGATGTCCGGGTGATCACGAGCACCAATCACGGTCGGTCATTGCCGGCAGGGGGTGTCCGACGACTCTCCACCGCGCTGTCACGCCGGGCAGCGATCAGGGCCAGCACCCCGAGCACAATCAGCCCGGGCGCGCCGGACACGGGATAGAGGATCTGCAGCGGCACACCGATGGCAAGCAGGTACCAGCCGAGCTGTGCCGGGAGCCTGCCGGTGTCACGGACGATGCGTTGGCTGAGTGTGCCCAGGGCGAGGAGGCCGAACCCTGCGAGGAAGAACCACATCTCGTATTCGCGCTGCGGATATCCGGGGACGGCATTCCAGAGCCCGTCGCGGGCCACGTCGTCGAAGGTGCTCGAGGCGATCAGAGCGACTGCGAAGTGCAGTGCGGTCAGCCCGATCACCAGTCGGGGAATCAATCGGCTCATTGTCACCTTTCTCATTTCCTACGCTCCTTGGCTGTCTGACGCGCGGCGTCGGCCCTGGCGGTGGGAAGAGCGGGTGGAGACGGCGACGTATGCCGTCAGCGCCCCGAGCGCCAGACACAGCGGGGAGTACAGCGCCAGGTCCCAGCGGGTGAAGTCGGTCGGCCGACGGGTCAGACCGGAGGAGACCAGACCAGCCGCACCTCGCAGCAGCAGCACGCCGGCGACGCCCCATACGCCCCGGCGCACCACACGACGCGGCCCCACCTGCGGGACCAACTCGGCCCGGGCCGCCGTGACATAGGCCGCCGCCCCGAGCACTGCCGCGACCACGGCCGTCAACTCCGGCGTGGGCAGGTCGGCTTCAGCGACCCCGACGACCGTACGGGCGAAGTCGGCTCGGCCGGCCAGTGGCCAGGGCGAGAAGGTCCAGATCCCGTGCAGGGCTCCGACCGCGCCCAGGCCGACTGCGGCCGTCGCCCCGGCGAGTTTCGTCAGCGCCATGTCGCCCCCGTGTCCGTAGCGTCCGTACACCCCTGTATGGAATGACCATACAGTACTGTACGGACATGGCAAGAAGGCACCTCACCCCCCAGGACTGGTCGACCGCGGCGCTGCGCGCGATGGCACGTGGGGGCATCGCCGCAGTCTCGGTCAACGCGCTCGCGGGCGAGCTGGAGGCAACCCGGGGCAGCTTCTACTGGCACTTCAAGGATCGCGATGCGCTGCTGACGGCCGCGCTGGAGGTGTGGGAGCGGGACGACACCACAGCGCTGATCGAAGAGTTGGGCGACATCACCGACCCCCGGCAGCGGCTGACGGCCCTTTTCACCATCGCGCTGGGGCAGGAAGACATCAACGGCCTGGAGCCCGCGATCGTGGCTCACGCCGATCACCCCGCCGTTGCCCCGGTCCTGCGCCGGGTCACCGAACGGCGGATCGCCTATCTCACCGACCTGTACACCGATCTGGGGCTGGCCGCCGCCCCAGCCCGGCGTCAGGCGGTCGCCGCGTATGCCGCCTTCCTCGGATGGCTCGAACTCCGCCGCTCCGCCTGCGACATCGTGCCCGAAGTCGCCGCGACCGGAACCACCGCCACTGCCGCCCTGGAGCACCTCATCACCGCGCTGGCCCGATCCGCCGAGCACCAGGCGAAGCCGGAGTGAGCCGCAGCAGACAGTGCGCATGGATTCGCCAACCCCACAGACTTCCGGGATCCGCGATGCTGCTGTGCCAGGGAACGTTCACCCCGCTGGTCGCGATGTCCTCGATCGCCGGACGGCTGGACAACCCGGGCTCGCGCGGCGATTGAGCCCTGCTCAGGTCCTCCCTCAGCGGGTGGGCTCTCCGCCGTACGGCGGAGAGAGTCCGCCGTAGCGGACGAAGCGCGGCTGTCAGGTCCAGGGCCAGCATGTACGTCATGACCACAGCGACCGTCCCCCTCTCCGCATCCGCACCCGCACCTGTCTGGGCTCGCCGTGCCGCCCACGCCATCGCTCTGTGCGCACTCCCGTCCGGCCTGTGGCGCATCGCCATGGCATCCGGTGTCTATGTGGGCTACAGCGACCAGGTGTTGCGCGACGTCTTCGACATCCCGGGCTGGGGCATCGCATACGTCGTCGGCCTCTCCGTCCTCGCCGAGCTGGCCGCCCTGTTTCCGCTGCTGCTCGTCAGCGACAGATGGCGGCCGCTGCGCCCCCGGGCCCTCGCCGCGCTCGCCTGGACCGCGTCGGGCGTCCTGGTCCTGGTGGCGTTGTGGCAACTCGTGGTCGCTTTCACCGTCGAGAGCCAGACGTACATGTCGAGCGGTACGGCACAGACCGTCTGGGGCTTCGCTTTCGCCCCGCTGTTCGCCATCCCGGCCTTGATGACCGCGGTGACCTGGTCTTACACAAAGCGGCACCGGGCACGGGGACGGGCATAACCTCTGCCCCCACCTCTGCACCGGCCACGCGCCGGGCTGCGAGCCTCCTTTCCGGCAACGATCCCGTGGAGGACCGTCCGGTCGTCCAGCCGACACCGCCAGGCCGCCGGGCTGGCGAGCCGACGGGCTGGCGGGCGCGTCCGTCAGCGCCGGGTGAGATGGACGGCGCCCCGGCGGACTGGGCACCTTCGTCACCCAGGCGCAGGGTGTCGCGGCCGGTCATCGTGACCACGTAAACATTGCCCTTGGGGTAGGAGACGACGGCCGATCGGTCGGTGGGGTGGCTGGTGACCGCCTCGAAGACCATCGATGTCCCACGCACTTCCCGCAGTTGCAGGGCCTCGGTGCATCCCAGCTCACGGCCGGAGCCCACCTCGGCCACGTCGCTGACCTGCTTGCCCGCCAGCTCACCCCGCAGTGCCGGGTGGAGGGTCAGGTGACGGCGACCTGGTCGGTCCGGGCCTGGGTGACGCCGTCGGCGGTTGGGGTGCCCGGGCCGGTGCCGACCCATGTACCTGCCCAGGACGCGGGAAGTGAAGCGGCGGTGGGTGACGGCGAAGGCCTCCCGCCGGATGCGTCATTGCCGGAGAGACGCTGCACGACGAGCGTGCCCGCCGCGGCGATCAGGGCCGCGGCAATGGCCCTGCGACCGCCCGGCCGGTACGGCCGGACAACCACCGTCGCAGTGAACCGGCTACCAGCGGCGCGCCGCCGGAACGCCATCGAGGTTCGGTTCCTCGTGCACCATGCGGTACAGCAACACCGCGGCCGAGACCTCCTCGCTCGGGTGGGAGAAGGGGCCCATTCCCGTCGCCGCGTACACCAGCACCGCAGCCAGGGAGAAGACATCGCCCGGCGCACCCGATCCCCCGGCACTCGCCTGCTCCGGCGCCAGATAGCCGGGAGAACCGATCACACCGCCGGTCCTCGTGTGACGCGAGTCCTCCATGGCGCGCGTGATCCCGAAGTCGATGAGCAAAGGACTACGGCGGCCCAACAGCACATTGGACGGATTGACGTCCCGGTGGGCCAGCCCCGCCCCGTGTACGGCCCCCAGCGCCCCGCACAGCTCGGCCGCCAGAGCCGGTACGGACCGCTCGGGCAGCCGGCAGCCGATGCAGTTCCTTGGCGTAAGCGAGGACAGGGCGGTGCTCCGGTGCGAGGTGAGTGAGACCCCGGTCGGCGGCGGCGTCCTTCGGCCGAAGCACCCAGCCGTCGACAGCCGCGCTCGCCCAGCGCAGCAGTTGCTTGCCGGCGTTCATCATCAGCCCCGTTCGCCATGCTGCGCCGCGAGATCGTCGCGGTCGAGCCAGGCTCGTTCCCACTGGCGGGCCAGGGCTGGGTAGACGATGAAGTATCGGAAAGGCGCGATGGCGGCCATGTAGAGCCGCCCGAACCATCCGTTGGGCTTGACGAGGACGGCCATCCGCAGCTCGTGGTCACCGTTCGCACCCTGCACCCAGCTGAGGTGCATCACGGTGTGCACGGTCTTGTTCGCCAGTTCGCGAGCGGACTCCGTGGCGATCTCGTAGATCCCTTTCAGGGGCATATTGTCGTTGTCCTGGCCCCGGTGAGCATCGCGGAGGTCACCGGGCAGGCGGCCCCGGAGCGAGGCAACCCGCGCACCGACACCCGCCGTCGGCTTGTCCCAGCCGAGGAGCGCGCCGAGCTTCCATCGAACGGCGAACAAGAACCGCACCGGCCAGGTCTGTCTCGCGAGCCCGCCGGATGTCCGCATCGCTGCCAGCATCGCCGGGAAGTCGTCAGGCCCGGCTCCGGGGGTGCGGAATGCCCATACGTCCTCGACTCCGAAGTCGGAGGTGAGTTCGTGGATGCGCCACGCATGCTCGGTGTGGGTGGACTTCGCGAGTCGTGCCACGATTCGACCTCTCGTTCTGTACGCAGCCGTACATCTCATCTGTACGGTACCGTACACTCTCCGGATCAAACACCCCTGAGAACAGGTGAGACGGTGCCTCCCATCGCTCGTACCCCACGAAGTCGCTGGATCGAAGCGGGACTCCACGCCTTCGCCCGGGGCGGACCGGACGCTGTCCGAGTAGAGACTCTGGCCGCCGAGATCGGGGTGACGAAGGGCGGGTTCTACGGGTACTTCAACGGGCGTCCCGCGTTGCTCGACGAGATGCTCGACGAGTGGGAACGGCGTTGCACCAACGACATCCTCGAGCAGGTCGAGTCCGAAGGCGGGGACCCGGCCGAAAGGGTCCGGCGCGTCGGCCAACTGACCTTCTCGGAAGACCTGCACCGGATCGATCTCGCGGTCCGTGAGTGGGCTCGCCATGACCCGTCGGTCGCGAAGCGACTGCGGCGGATCGACAACGCCCGGATGGACTTCCTTCGCGCAATGTTCGGGAGCTTCATCGCAGACCCCGACGAGGTCGAGGCACGAAGCACTCTGACCTTCGCGCTCGCGATCGGCCGCCACTTCATCGCCGCAGACCATCCCGGACGCACCAAACGCGAAGCGATCCACCTGGCCGGAGAACTTCTCCTGCGACCCCAACCGTGAACAACCGAGGTTGTGAACCAGGCACAGGCTCAAGTAGGCCCCTCGGGCACGACGATCCGCCAGTGCGACGACCCTCTAGGGCACGACGATCCTCTCCACCAGCAGTTTCACCGCCGCAGCGATCGACTCCGCGTCGATGCCGGAGGCATGCATCTGCTGCTCCGGTGTCGCCGACGCGGGCATGTTGCGCACGGCCAGCCGGGCGAGTCGCGGTACCGGACGACCGTCCGAGAACGCGTCGGCGACCGCGTCACCGAGCCCGCCTTCCGGATGGTGGTCTTCCACCGTGAGGATGCATCCTGTCGCCCCGGCCGCGTCGTTGAGCGTGTTCACGTCCACCGGCTTCACCGAATACAGGTCGATGACCCGGACCGGGATCCCGTCGGCGGCGAGCGCGTCCGCGGCGAGCATGGCCTCGTGCACCGTCGCGCCTGCGGCGACGATCGTCGCCCGGTCCTGGTCGGTGCGGAGCAGCACCTTGCTGCCGCCGACCGGGAACTCCTCGTCGGCGCCGTAGATCACGGGCGTCGCGCCGCGGGTCGTGCGCAGATAGCGGACTCCGTCCAGATCCGCCATGGCCGCCACCAGCCGTGCCGTCTGATTGGCGTCGCACGGATACAGAACCGTCGAGCCGTGGACGGCGCGGAACATGGCCAGATCCTCCAGACCCATCTGCGAGGGGCCGTCCTGGCCGATCGCCACACCCGCGTGCGAGCCCACGAGATTGATACCGGCCCGGCTCACCGACGCCATCCGGACGAAGTCATGGGCCCGGGTGAGGAACGCGGCGAAGCTGGACGCGTACGGCACCCAGCCGCGCGCCTGCAGGCCGACCGCCGCCGCGACGAGCTGCTGTTCCGCGATGTAGCACTCGAAGAACCGGTCCGGATGCTCCTTCTTGAAGTACTCCGCCCGCGTGGAGTCGCTGACCTCGCCGTCAAGAGCGACCACGTCCCCGCGTGCGTAGCCGAGCGCCGCCAGGGCCCGTCCGTACGCCGTGCGCGTCGCCTCCTCGTCGCCGCGGTCGAAGCGCGGAAGCTCCAACGGGCCCTTGGCCCGGGGCGGCTGAACGCTCGCCGACGGCGGGACCTGGGCCTCGGCGCGCACGAAGCGCGGCCCGCCGAGTTCCTCTATCGCCGCCTTCGCGTCGGGCAGCGGCTTGCCGTGCTTGCCTTCCTGGTCCTCCACAGCGGCGACGCCGCGGCCCTTGAAAGTGGCCGCGATGACCGCGGTCGGCCGGTCCTGCATCCGCCTCGCCTCGGTGAGGGCCTTGTCCACGGCCTCGACGTCATGGCCGTCGATCTCGACCGTATGCCAACCGAAGGCACGGAGCCTGCGCGCGTGCGCGTCCAGGTCGTGCTGGTGGCGGGTCGGCCCCCGTTGCCCGAGCCGGTTGACGTCGACGATCAGCGTCAGATTGCTCAGCTTCTCGTACGAGGCGTGCTCGACGGCCTCCCAGACGGAGCCCTCCGCCATCTCGCTGTCCCCGGACAGCACCCACACGCGATACGGGATCTGGTCGAGGTACTTGCCCGCGAGGGCCATCCCGACGCCGATCGGCAGGCCTTGGCCGAGCGAGCCGGTGGCTACGTCGACCCAGGGCAGCCGGGGCGTGGGGTGCCCTTCCAGCGGGCTGTCCAGCCGGCGGAACGTCAGCAGCTCCTCGTCGTCGACCGCGCCCGCCGCCTTGAAGAGGGAGTAGAGCAGGGGCGACGCATGCCCCTTGGAAAAAATCAAGCGGTCGTTCGCCGGATTGTCCGGGGCTTCGAAGTCATAGCGCAGATGGTGGGCGAGGAGTACGGCGGCGAGGTCGGCGGCCGACATCGACGAGGTCGGATGCCCCGAGCCCGCCGCGTCGGCGACCCGTACCGAATCCACCCGCAACTGCTGGCCGAGTTCGGCCAGTTCTTCGTAGCGCATGTCACTCCTTTCGCACGTCACTCCTTGGACGGCGGCCCCGGGACCCGGGCGAGCTCGGGCGAGGCCGTGTCCAGCGGCACGGACCAGGAGCGGACCAGACCGAGTTGCACCGCCTGGCGTGGCAGCGCCGCGTCCAGCAGCCAGTCGGCCGCCACCCGCACCCGGTTGCCGGGCATCGCGGCGAGGTGGTAACCGCGGGTGACCGCGCCCGCGAGCGGTCCCGACAGGGGTACGCCCAGAGGGTTTGCGGCCGCCTGCACTCCGCCCAGGTCCACGGCGAAACCCAGATCGTGGTGCCGGTAAGGGCGGGCTGTGCCGTGCCCGAGGGAGGCGGCGACGTTGCGGGCCACGAGATCGCCCTGACGGGTTGCGTGCTGCGCGGTCATGGGGGTCAGCTCGAAGCCGTCGTAACCGCCGGAGCTGCCGTCGGGGCTCACGCCGGTGCCGTTCCCGGAGAGGGGGCGGGTCAGATCGGGCACGGCGGCGGCGTCACCGCAGGCGAACACCTCGGGGTGCCCCGGCACCTCCAGCCGTGGCGTGACACGCAGCCTGCCGCGCTCCGTCGGCAGGCCGACTCCGGCAACAAGCGGATCGGGCCGTACGCCGACGCACCAGACGAGCGTCCTGGTCGCGATGAACTCGCCGTCGTCCAGCCACACACCGGCCGGAGTCGCCTCCTTGACGGACGTACTGGTGCGTATCTCCACGCCCCGGCCGCGCAGCACCCGGTCCGTGGTCTCGGACAGCCGCCGGTCGAGTCCGGGCAGCACGCGGTCCGCGACGTCGATGAGCAACCAGCGCGGGCGGGTGCCGGGCGAACGCCAGGCCGCGCCGTGGGGCGGCCTCGGCCGGGCCATCTGGGCGTGCAGCGCGTCGGTGAACAGCTTCCCCTGGGCAGCGACCTCCGTCCCCGTGTACCCCGCTCCCACCACCACGAAGGTGCACCGGGCGGCGCACTCGTCGGTGTCGTCGGAGTACGCGGCCAACTCGGTCTGCCGGGTGATGTGATCGCGTAGGTAGAGCGCTTCGGGCAGCCCGCGGAAACCGTGGGCGTGCTCGCTCACCCCGGGCACGGGCAGGAGCTTGTTCACACTTCCGACCGCGAGGACGAGCCGGTCGTACGCCAGCTCCCCGGGGCCGCCCTCCGGGTCCGTGTAGTGCACGCGGCGCTCCGCGAGATCGACCTGCGTCGCCTCACCGAGCACGAGCCGCACCCGGGGGAGGGTGTGCGCCAGCGAAATGGTCACCCTCCGTGGTTCCAGGATGCCGGCGGCCACCTGAGGCAGCAGGGGCAGGTACAGAAAGTAGTCGGTGGGGTTGAGCAGCACGAGCTCCACGCGCTCCCGGGCGAGAACCCTGGAGAGGGTCCGCGCGGTCCGGTGGCCGGCGAACCCCGCTCCTACGATGACGACGCGGGGCACGCGGTCCCGTGCGTTCCGGGAGCGGTCCTGCTGAGCCTGCGTGTGCCGTCGGGCCTGCATGTCCTCGGCCTGCACGACGAATCGCCTCCCATGTGGACAGGGTGCGAGGGACAGGACGTTCCGGGTACCCGTCCGATTCCGTCGTAAACGCCGTCGTCGACGAGGCCGTACAGAAGCCTGCCGGCAGCACCGGGCAGCGAAGCCGTGAACGCCTCCGTGAATCCAGCCTCCCCCCGTCCGCCCGTCACGGCCACACGAGACACAACGGTCCACCCGGCACAGCCGATTGAACGTGTCCCATCGGTTCCCGTCAGTAGGACCGACTGCGGACCATCCGGTCGACGACGAACCGAGGAACCCTGTGGACGCCATCGTGATGCTGCGTGAGGACCACAGGACGGTGGAGAGGCTGTTCAAGCGGTTCGAGAAGACAGACAGTCATGCCCACACTGAACGGAGGGACATCGCCGACCAGGTGATCGAGGAACTGACCGTCCACCGCGTGCCTTGCCACGCACGCTGATCCAGCCTGATCCGGAAGACAGCCCCTAGTCGTCCATTCTGATGCGCCCGACAACGACATCGCGAGCAGCCTCGGTCACAGTCTCGCCGTGTGCGAAGGCATATGCCCGCAGCCGGTCCAGGGCCTGCTCGGGAGTGAGAGCGAGTCGCACCATGAGCATCCCCGTCGCCTGGTGGACCTCGTCGTGGTCGATTTCGGCCATGTCCAGCCAGGTGGCGGCATCCAGTCCGCCCTCTTCGGGCAGGCCGGCCTGCAAGGTCAGCAACGCACAGCCGATGGCGCCAGCAGCGTGAAAGGCGAAAGCCGCGTCCCGCTCGCTCAGCGCGCCGGGGGTGTCGCGGTACAGATCCAGTGTGCCGATCGGCACCGCCATGCTTCCGAGCGGAAGCGAGAAGACCGCCTTCACGCCGAGCGCTACGGCCTGCTGGGCAAAGACCGGCCAGCGGCGGGCGTCCTGTCCCCGGGTCAGATCCGCTGCGACCACCCAGGCCGCGAGGTCCAACGCACTCTGACATGGGCCTTCACCGAGGGTGTACTGAGTTTCGGCCAGTTTGCCGGCGACGGGGTCGCTCGACCACCACACCGCCCGGGCAGCCCCTCCCCCGGACAGGGAGACGGAAGCCCCTGTGATGTCGAGGACCTCCACGCACGCACGGCACAGCCGCGCTGGTGCGCTTCTGGCGGCCGCCCCGGCTGCGGCCAGGGCAAACCCCCTGTCCAGGGTGCTCATGCCCTGGGTTCCAAGGAGTGGACGATCGTCGTCGAAGTAGGGACGGCTGCCACCCCGACCGTGGTCTTCGGGGGGCACGGGCTCCATCTCGGTTCACCTCCCTACCGCTTCCCTGCATATGGCGCCTTCCCCCCTGCCGACGGGGTCAGTCCTGGCTCAGCCGAGGGCGCGTCGGGCGATCTGAACGCCCAGGCAGGAACAGCTGTACGGGCGGGAAGTGATACTGCTCGTCGTCGGCCGGGCCACAGGAGCCGCAGGAGCTGATGGACCTGGTCACGCGTGAAGCGGGGCGTGTGGCCATAGGCCATCTCGCCGCCTTGGACTTCTGCCGACAGTTGGATGACCACGTGACAGGAAGCCGGATCGACGCTTCACATGACCCCTCGGAACTGGGGCACCTGCGCCGAGGGGTGTTCTGGCCAGGCTGAGGAACTGGCGTCACGACACGCGGTCGGTGGTGCTTGGTCTTCAGCTGCCTCGTCGGGGAGCTCTTGAAGACGGACCCTAGTGGTCATCACCGTCCTGCGACCCGTCCGCCCGGCCAGGAAAGCCCGCGAGTATCTGGAGCAGAGGTGCGATGTCCCTGTTCCTCTCAGCAGGATGGCGAAACTTGCCACCCATGATCACCTGGTACCTGTTCCGCCTGCCCTCGCGCGTGTGCGTGAGGTAGCCGCCCTCCTCCAGATCGGCCACCAAGGCCTGCACCGTCCTTTCGGTCAGGTCCAGCTCCGCCGCGAGATCACGGATCCTGACCCACGGGTTGCGCGCGATGGCCGAGAGGACACGTGTGTGATTCGTAAGGAATGTCCACGTGGTGCGCTGCGGCATCGGCCTGTCCATTTCTCAATCATACGAGACGGGAAACACCCATTTCAATTAGCGCATCACATTTCATGTATCTATTGACGGGTGTAAGGCCGCGTAGGACGATGAGAGGGAAAGATTGGTCGGGTAGAGGGAGCGCTCTGATGTCCTCTCGATCCGGAGCATCCCGGAATGAGCCTGACGACACGGCCGCGCAACGAGTACCCACGGGTTACACGAATTGCAGCGCGAAGCTCGCAGTGACCGTCACCAACAACGGCGCCCACAGCCGCGTCCTCTCGATCGTACGCGGCGAGATCGACGCGAAGGGGGCTCCGACACTGCGCCAGGTGCTCACCGCTGCACTACGGTCCGGGAGCGGCCTTGAGCTGGACCTCGGCGACGTCGTCTTCTGTGACTCCTCCGGCCCTCGTGTACTCAGGGAAATGCGAAATGAAGCCATGGCGTCCCACCGGACGATCACCATCGTGAACGCGGATCCACCGGTTCGCGACCGGCTGCAGGCGGAGGGCCTTCACGACCTCTTGGACAGCGAGTCGCCACGCGAGGATGACGTCCAGCGGGCGAACTCGCTGCTCACCGGAGTCCTCGAGACCCTCACCGGCGTCGGTTTCCAGACCTCCCCCACGGACACCGAGGGCGCGCCAGGGTTGAGCGTCGAGGTGCATCCCCGCGGAATAGCCATCAGGTGGGCGGCATCGGCCGGTCTACGTCATCGGGACGAGCATGACCAAGGCCCGGAAGCACCCGAATATCCCGGAATCGACAGCGCCCTGCACGCCGCGGTAGTGGTGGCCCTCACCAGTGTCGGCTTCCTGATCGACGACTCTCCCGGCACCCACGAGGTGGTGGTGACCGGCGCGCAACCAGAGTCTCAGGGCTGTCGGATCCGGCTCGACGACGCCACAGCCGTTCAGGAACGGGCCAGAAAGGCCATTGCCGACCGCGCCACAGTCAATGAGGCCGTCGGAGTCGTAGCCGGGACGGGGCGGCTTACTCCAGAGCAGAGCCGACACGTTCTGCGGGAGGTTTCGCGATCCACCGAAATTCCGCTTCTCAGGGTCGCCGAACAGCTCGTCGACTGGGCCGACGGGGGAAACATCGCCTCCGGTCTCCGGGAGCAACTCGAGCGCAGTCTCGCCCGACACGAGCCCGACACACCCCCAGCCTCGGCCGACGCCGACTGAGCGCGAGCCGCCCTTGCCGCCCCTCGGGGGCTTCCCGCTCCGTGACTCTCAGCCCCGACCGAGCCGCTATTCGTTGACGCGGGTGGTGACTGTGAAGAGTCCCCCGTCGGGGTCGCACAGCGCGACCTCCTCGGCCCGGCCGTTCGTCGTGACGGACTGCGACACGACTACGCCGCCGAGCTTGATTGCCTTCTCGACGACGTAGTCCATGTCGGAAACGTAGAAGTGCACATGCCAGCGTGGCGAGATCCGCGGGTCGGGAGCCGCGTCGATCGCGCCGCCGGTGAGCCGTGCGACGGCGTCTCCGTTCTGGCGCAGGACCACATGGTCATCCTCATAGGAAACCTGGCACGAGCCGGGCCGATCGCCGGCCCAGTCGAGGACCTCGGCGTAGAAGATGGCCGCTTCGAATGCATCTCTGGTGCGCAGCTCCAGCCAGGCGGGAGCTTTGTCCCGGCCAACGCCCCAGCCGGGGATGACCCTGCCCTGCCAGATGCCGAACACTGCGCCGTCCCGGTCCGCAGCCAGGGCCGCCCGGCCGGTGTCGAAGCTGAGTGGGCCGACCGCGACGGTCGCGCTGCGTTCCCGGATCCGCGCCGCGGTCGCGTCGGCGTTGTCCACGGCGAAGTACGGGGTCCACGCGACAGCAACCGCCAGGCGGCCGGCGAGGGCGCCGATGCCGGCAACAGGAGCTCCGTCAAGGCAGGCGACGGAGAATTCCTCCCCGAGTCGAGTCGGTCGGAAATCCCAGCCGAAAACGCCGCCGTAGAAATCCTCAGCGGCATCCAGATCCCGGGCCATGAGGCTGACCCAGCACGGAGCGCCGAATACCGCATGACTTGATGTCGACATGAGTCGCCAATCCGCTGGGGCTCAGAGCCTTTCCACAGTACCCCCGTCCGGGGCAGCACGATGAAAATCGGTGAACCACTGAGCACATGCCGTCACCAAGTGAGGTTGCTCGCAGAGCCGTGGTCCGATCCCCGTGGGCGGCGTCGCCCGGGTGACGGAAGGCGTGTCGGCAGCGTGCTCGTCCAATCTGGCCGACATTCGTCATCGTGTGCGAGGCCCCGATTAATCCACTCGACATCGAGCTGTTGCAAATCAAATTCTGGTTGTTCGTCACCTCCGTCGAGAACGTGCGAGGAACGGCATCGAGACGGTCGGGCCCTTCGCGTCCCTGGTGGACCGGGCCAAGGACGCCAGCCACGCCGCACGCGGCAGCTGAGCCCTCTCGAGCGTGCCGCTCAGGCTCGATCCGGTCCGGGCGGTGACAAGGGCTTCAACCGCGCACGCCGCTGCGGTAAGCCGGTCGCCACCCTGGCAGCCGACTGCACCACGGTCCACGTGCTGCACCTCGACGCGGGCAGCGTACGGGCCGAAGGCCCGGACGGCTGAGCCGCCACGACACGCGCGGTGGCGCGGTCTCGCTGGCCCGGGAGGCGTGGCCGGCCGCGCAACGGATGGGAGATGACCCCCACGCTGTTCATGGCCGACGCGCCAGGATCGGCGGGCCAGGTGCGCCGGATCGGTGCGGCGCGGCAGGAAGGCGATCCAGGTCGTGTTGATCCTGCCGGGCGAGACGGTGAGGTACGACGGCGAGCAGATGAGCATCGCTCCGCAGGTCGCGGCGGCCACATCCGGTCCGTAACTCCCGGCGCCCACACGCTGCCGGCCCCTCGACGGTGAGTCGAGGGGCGGGAGTTGGTAGCGGAAGCAGGATTTGAACCATGCGACCTCTGGGTTATGAGCCCAGCGAGCTACCGAGCTGCTCCACCCCGCGTCGGTGAGCCCGCCGTACGCCATCTGTCAGGTTGCGACGGGGAATTACCAGGCCGTGCCGACCGGCGGAGGGCCCGCCTGCCGCGGGCCGCGCGCGTCCGGATGGACGGCATCCGGCGATGCGAGGGGCCATGTCGGGGGACTTCGGCGTTCCGCTGCGGGGATCTTCGGCGTGGCCCTCCGCGGTGCTCACCCTTGCGCGGACAGAGCCGCGAGGTAGTCGGTCAGGGCCGCCGCGGTGCCGGTGAGTGGGAAGCGGGCGCCGAGTTGCCCGTCCGGGCGGACGACGAAGCCCGTCGAGCCGTCGGGGCGATAGAGCCGGGCGAACTCCCCGGCGGCGTCGCGGTATCCAGGGACGGCCAGGGCATCGGCGGCGGTCCGTGCGGCTTCGAGGGCGAGGACGACGACGGCCTGCAGCCCGGTCCTGGGGTCCGGGCCCTCGGGGGTGCCCGGACTGCCGTCGGCCATCAACAGCACCCCGGCGGCCCTGCTCGCTTCGGCGGCTTCGACCAGGTCGGCAATGCCGGCCGTGTACAGGAGCACCACGTGCCCCGTGCGGCCGCGCAGGATGTCGAGCAGGCGCAACGGGTAGGTGGCCACGGGCGCGGTCAGCCCGGCGCAGTCCGGGGCCCGGTCACCGGGCTGGGGCGCGTCGGCCGGCCCGTACGGGCTGCCTGCGAGCGGGCCGCCCCGGTAGCCGACGAGCAGCTGGGCCTCGCGGAGCATCAAGGTCCGTGGATCGTCGGGGTCGGTCTCGATGCCGTGCGTGGCGTGCCGGACGGTCCGGCCGACGACCTCCTCGCCGACCGGGCGACGCTCGGCGTCGTAGCTGGCGAGCAGGGCGGGCTCCGCCTCCCCCCGGACGACGAGGGCGAGCTTCCAGGCCAGGTTGCAGGCGTCCTGGATGCCGGTGTTCATGCCCTGGGCGCCGGTGGGCGGGTGGATGTGGGCGGCGTCGCCCGCGACGAAGACGCGCCTGTCGGCGTAGCGGTCGACGATGCGGTGGCTGACACGGAAGACGGAGGACCAGCGCATCCGGGAGAGGCGGGCGGGGCGGGGTGCCAGGCGGTCGACGACGGCCTGGATGTGGGACAGCTGAGGGGCACCACCGCCGTCCAGGCCGTGCGCGACGCCGTCGCCCTGCACGGGCCCCGGGCCGGTCGCCCGCGTGGAGAGTTCGGGCGGGACCAGCATCGACATGCGGTAGCGGCCCGTGCCGGGCAGCGGGATGCAGACCAGCAGGTCGTCGGTGGAACCGTTGTCGGCGCGGTGGCTGGAGCGTACGCCGTATCCGTGCGGCAGATCCCAGTCGGCCTCGACGTCGGCCAGCATGTACTCCTCTGGGAAGGCCGCGCCCTCGAAGGTCAGGCCCAGCCCCTTGCGGACGATGCTGTGCGCTCCGTCGCAGCCGATCAGATAGCGGGCACGCAGCTCCTCGTCGGCGCCGGAGGCGGTGCGCAGCCGGGCGGTGACCCCGTCCTGGTCCTGGGTGAACGACAGCAGTTCGGTGCCGCGTTCGGTGACCGTACCCAGGCCGGTGACGTACTCCTCGAGGAGGCGCTCGGTCTCGTACTGCGGCAGCGCTGCGAACCCGTAGGGCACCTCGGGCGGCAGCTCGAGGGCGATCCGCGCCTGTTCCCGGCCGTTGACGTAGATCAGCTGGCCGCGCAGCGGAACGGCGGCCTCCAGGACGGTGCGGGCCAGACCCATCCGGTCCCAGATCTCCAGGGTGCGCGGCTGGATGCCGACCGCCTTGGCGTACGGGAGGCGGGCCGGCAGCCGGTCGACGAGACGGCAGCGCACTCCGTGGCGGCGGAGATCAGCGGCCGCACTCAGTCCGACCGGGCCGGCGCCCACGATCAGCACGTCGGTCGTATGGGTGTGCTCCACGGGTGCCTCCCAGTGCCTGGCCCCGGACCGGTCCCGTCTTCCATGGTCGCCCGACGGTGCGCGGGCGGCGAGCCAGGCACCGGGGCCCGTGATCCGCGCCCCGGCCGGCCCTGGTCCGAGTACGTAGCCGCGTACCTCGCTGAGTGGGTGATTCTCGGGAAGGTCTCTCACCGTGACGGCGAATGTCCGGCGGTCGTTCGCCCGCGGACCGACCGGGACGGACAGACCCGCGTTGGACAACGTGGGTGATCACTGCCGGGAGTACGGCGAGCCCACCGGCGCGTAACACGGCCCTTCCGGTCCTGCCCGATAGCTTCGTGCTCATCAACTGTGCACCTTGTGGGGGTGTGTGATGCGTCGTGGTGTTGTCGGACTGACTCTTCTGGCCGGCCTGGTCTCCTCCTTGCCCTGGCTCGGCGCGCAGGCCGTCTCCGCCGTGAACGCACCGGCGGGCCGGGACGGCAGTCGCGGTACGAACATCCTGATCGTCGGCATCGACAGCCGTGCCGGCCTGTCTTCTGCGGAGAAGCAGCGTCTTCACGTGGGCGGCAAAGCGTGCGACTGCACCGACGTGATGATGCTCGTCCATCTTTCCGAGGACCATAGGCGCGCAAGCGTCGTCTCCATCCCCCGGGACAGTTACGTCGAGTACGCCACACCCGAGGGCGCCACCACTCCAACCCGCCGAGGCAAGATCAACGGGGCTTTCAAGATCGGCCGGGGTCCGCTGGCCGTGCGCACCGTCGAGAACGTCACCGGCCTGCGCATCGACCACTACCTCGAGACCGGCTTCACCGGCTTCGAGCAAGCTGTCGACAACCTGGGAGGCGCGACCGTCTGCACGGACAAGCCGCTCAAGGACGAAAATTCCGGCCTCGACATCATCGCGGGTACACAGCACCTCGACGGCAGTGGAGCACTGCGCTACGCCCGCGCCCGGCACATCAACCGCCCAGGTGACCTCGGCCGGGTCCGCCGCCAGCAGCGGATGCTCGCCGACATGCTGGCCCGTCTGACCGCGCAAGGGGCACTGGCCGATCCCGTGAGCGCGGCCCGTACGGCCGGCGAGCTGCTCAAGTCCGTACGCACGGACGACCGGACGGGCCTGGACGACCTCGTCCGTATCGGCTGGACACTGGGCCGCCTGTCAGCGGACCGGACGGAGTTCGCCACCGTGCCGATCTCCCAATTCGACCACCGGGTGCCCGGCGTGGGTTCCACATTGCTCTGGCACGAGGCCCGCTCCCAGGCCCTGTGGGACGCCCTGCGCTCAGATCGTCCCATCACGGGCGACACCCGTATCCTGCCCGTGCCAGAAACACGTGCCGAGACCGACCCCGCCGCAATCGAGGTGCGTGTCGATGACGCCACCGTCGCCAAGGCTCTGCGGCTCAGCAAGTTCGCCGTGGCGGACACCTCGGCGTCCGCCCCAGCGGCGCGGCCCGCCGGCCCGCCTGCCATCACGTACCCGGCCGGGCGTGAAGCAGATGCGTCCACGCTTGCCGCTGCCCTGCCCGGAGCCCGCCTGCGAGCCGTCTCCCGGCAGGACGCGGCCTTCGAAGTCACCGTGGGCTCCGAGCCCGTGGTGGTCAAGACCGTCACCTATGACCGCAACCTCGCCGAAGGCGCCCCCGTCACAGCGGACCACCTCCGCTGCGCCGGCCCGGCAGCGCCGCGTCCACGGAACCCCTGACCCTTGCAAGTCCGCAGCGTGCGGTGATCCGCTGCCGGCGAGCATGGCCCTGTCGGTACTCGACGAGCATCTGCACGGACCGTAGAGGGGTACGACACGACCGGGGCCGGTGTCACAGCTGGTGGGTCCAGGCGATGACCAGCATCACACCGGCGGCAAGCGCGGCGGCGGTGACGAGGTACGGCGCGATCCCTACCGTGCGGCCCCACATGCCGCCCGCCAGACGGGCGTGGAGGCAGCTGAGGAGCCATAGAGCACCCAGCCCGGCGAGCGCCGAGAGCAGACCGACCCCGAAGTGCGCCAGCCAGGCCCCGCCCGTCGACGGTCCGCCCCAGGACGTGGTGTACGGGCCGGGCTCGACCAGCGGGTACAGGACGCCGCGCAGGATGAACAGGATCTCCAACCCGATCGGGATCAGCGACAGCAGTCCGAGCGGGACGCACAGCAGCGCGTGGGCCAGCAGGCGCGCCGCGCCGGGCCGGCGGCCCGAGGACTGCGCCGCCGAGTCCTGCTCGCCGGCCTGGGCCCACCACCGGCGCGCCGTGTCCGAGCGCCCGGCCGCAACCATGCCGACCGTCGCGATCGACGCCGGAAGGAGCGTGGCGGCGTATCCGATCCGGCGCACGAACCGCGACCGGATGACACCCGAACCGGACTCCGCGGCGTTGTCGGGGCGCCGGGACGAGCTGACTGCCATGCCCTGTACCTCCACTGTCTGGCCGGCCCACTTGCCGACGACCAGAAGGTAGGAGCCAGGCTCCGTGGACCACGTCACACCACGGTGCCAAAACTGACCCCCTACCCCCGTGGGGGGTCAGGCAGGTCGGGGTGGTCGGGTTCGGGGCCTGGCAACTCGGCTGCGGCAGGGGGCGGCGTCATCGCGCGCGTGCCGCCGGCCGGCGGGCTGCTCTCGGGGCGGTTCACGGCTGCGACCGTCTTCGGCGCGGACGACCACCGCACCCACAACCGGCGTTGCGAGGCCTTCGGCGTCGGCGAGACCTTCCCGGGCGTGGAGTTCGCGACCGGGCTCGAGGTGGCGGAGCGGCTGCGTCCGCTGGTGCCCGAAGGCGTGACGTCGGCTCAGTTCGCGCTGCGCTGGATCGTGGAGCAGGAGCAGGGTGAGCGTCGTCATCACGAGCGCGCGCAAGGCCGATCAGGCTCATGCGAACGCCGCCGTAGCCGGGCTGGCTTCGCTGGATCAGGACACGCACAAGGCGGTGCATGCATCGGGCCTGCCGCCGTGCCTCGGCCCTCCAAGTCACCGGATCAGGAGCCCTGTTCGACCGGACCCGGATGGCTTCTAGACGTATTCCTCCACCCATGAGTGACCCTGCTTGGCGGCGACAGCCAGTTTCATCGCCCCTCTGGCGACGACGAGTTCAGCGTCCTCGATACGGCTGATCGTGCAGGCCGCCCTCAGCTCAGGCAAGGCAGCTCGCGAGCTGTCATGACTGCCGAATCCCAGTACCCCTTGTAACCAAGAGTGCCGCCTGCTACACGCACCACGTCCGGGTTGAGGATGTTCACAAGTGCAGCAATGGCAAGGCCGAATGCCACACCTGCTTCGTGCACCACACGCTCGACGCCAGGGTCGCCGAGGGCCAGTGCGGCGTGAACTTGATCTGGTGTTCTCCCGGTTCGCTTCACGATCGCCGCGCCGCCCGCGAGTTCGTCGAGGCGTTTCACTCCGTGATCGGTTGGCATCGGCATGCTGCCGACTTCGCCTGCCCACCCCCGTGAGCCCCTCACCACTCTCCCTTCCGAGAGGTAGGCGGAACCCACCGCAGTGCCACACATGAGCACGACCACGGTCGAAGCGTCCGCATGGTTGGTGGCCTCTTGCGCCAGGGCACCTCGGATGTCGTTGACGAGAAGCTGTGGAACGTCACAGTCTGCGAGTCCCTGCCAGCCCGCGAGTTGCGGCAGGACGTCAGAGATCTCAACCTTCCGGTTCGCCACCAATCCTGGTACAGCGATGCCCAGTGCATCGGGCCGCAGGCCATTGTCTGCGATGAAGGCCTGGATCGCGGCTTCGACATCCGTCGGAGTGGCTGCAGGCCCCGTTGCTACCCGCCGCATGAGCGGCCCCGCAAGGCCTTTGCCCTCCGCAAGCATGAGCAACTTGGTGCCACCGATGTCGACACTGAGTGTTGAACGCACCATGGCATGCCTCACGACTCGACCGTAGACGCAACCTACCACCGCCCTCACAAGGTCGGTCAGCCGTGTCCTCCTCCTGCCTGTCGTAGCGTCAGGCACGTCGAGGTCTTCCCGGTGGGCAGCGTGAGAACTCCCATCATCGGAAGACCTCAACCCCTACTCGGACACCGACGCGCCACCGCTCGTCAAACCCTCACCTGCGAAGAGCCGACACCTCTCAGGATGACACTCCGTAGCGGGTGGCAATCGCGGCGGCGCGGTTGCGCAGGGAGTTGCGCAACCACCGCGGGGACAGGGCTTCCGCGTCCGTGGCGAGTTGCCACAGCGCCCATTCGGCGTGTCTCGAATCTTGGAAGGTCACCTCCAGCCGCAGCAAGCCGTCCGAGTCGGCTTCTTCGGCGCGGACGGCCAGCGCGGTGCCCACCAGGTCCTCCCGCCGCGCCGGATCCACCCGTACCAGCACGGTGACTTGGTCGCCGCCGGTCCGAAACTGTGTGCTGCGTTCCTGCCAGGCCCGGTCCAGATCCACCCGGTCCGGTCGCTGTGCGGGTTCGGCGAGTTCCTTGGCGGCCAGGACCCGGGACAGCCGGTAGGTGCGGTCCGCGCCAGACCTCGTGGCCAACAAGTAGCCCCTGTCGCGTACGGTGACCAGGCCGATCGGGTCCACCGTGCGCCACTTCGGGGTCTGGTCCACAGCCGCGTAGTGGATGCGCAGCTTGTGCCCGGCGAACACCGCGCGCAGGACCTCGGCCACTATGGTGTCAGGCGTCTCCTCAGCGACCAGCCGGCGCGAGAGGAGGTCGGTCTCCGGGTCGATGAGCAATCGCTCGGCCGCGCCGGCCGCGGTGTCCCGATAGCTTTCGGGTAGCGCGTCAACCACCTTGAGCATCGCCGAGGCGAGCGCCGAGCCGAGGCCGAATGCCTGCGCGCCGCGCCGCGATCCGGCGACCAGCAGGGCAAGAGCCTCGTCGTGGTTCAGGCCGGTGAGCTCGGTCCGGAATCCGGGCAACAACGCGAAACCACCGTGCCGACCGCGTTCGGCGTAGACCGGGACGCCGGCTGCGGACAACGCCTCGATGTCGCGCAGCACGGTGCGGGTGGATACCTCCAGCTCGCGGGCCAGCGTGGCCGCTGACAGCCGACCATGCTGCCGCAGCAGCAGCACCAGCGAGACCAACCGGTCGGCGCGCATACGAAGACCTTACAGAAATACACGACAGAGGATGTCGTGATTTGCTGGAAGGCTCATCAACACGGCGAAAGAGACGGTGGCTACCGAGCCGATGGACGTACGTAACGTCGACGAATCGAATGGAGCTGATGTGGCAATGGAGCGAACGGCCGTCAACCCGTGGGCGTGGTCGGTGGAGATGGGCTACAACCAGGGCGAGATGGTCTCCGGGCACACCCAGACCCTGTACTGCGCCGGGCAGACCGCGATGAGCGGCGACGGCAAGCCCCAGCATACCGGTGACATGGCGGCGCAGTTGGCGCTGAGCCTCGACAACCTGGAGGCCGTGCTCGGCGAGGCCGGCATGTCCCTCGCGAACCTCGTCCGGCTCAACGTCTACACCACCGACGTCGATCGGCTCTTCGAGCACTACGGCGTGCTGGCGTCGCGGTTGGGCGCCGCCGGGGTGGCACCGTCCACCACGATGCTCGGGGTGGCACGGCTGGCGATCCCCGACCTGATGGTCGAGCTTGAGGGGACCGCCGTCGCGTGACGCGAGCTCGCCATTTCCGGCGGGGCTGCCGTTTGAACCGGCACGAGCAGCAGGCAGGTGGGTGTTCGCGGTGCTCAGAATGGTGACAATCGGCGTCTATGGCTTCGGTGGCGAGTCCTTCCTGCAACGACTGCGGCACGCGGACGCCCGCTTGCTGCTCGACGTACTCCGGCGCAGCGTCCTGGATCACGCCCGCTCAGAGCGATAGCCGAGCAGACAAGGCTGGCCTGCATCCAGGGATACGGGATCGGCGAGCGACACGGGCTCCGGCTGGTCAACGCGGCGAGTCGCTCCAGTGCCTCTGCGGTCCAGTAGCCGACTCGGTTGTCGACTCGGCGGTGCTGCCGCGACTGACTCACTTTCAGCGTGACGGGCTGTCTGCGGGCTCTCCTGCCGTTGCGGGTTGGGCGTCTCTGAGGGGCAGCCGGTTTCCCGAACCGGGAACGCGGAGTGGCAAACACCATTCGCTCCGGGTCACAGTCAGCCGACCGGGGATTCGTGGCCCCGGCGGCGGACATGGCCTCGCCAGCCCGCCAGGACCGCCATCAGGGTCCACGTCACACGCAACCGCCCACGAGGGTGTATCCAGGTACCCCCCGGCCCGGCATCCAGATGCAATGTCGGCGGCGCCGCCGAGCGGCATCGTCGGTGGCATGCGAATGACATCTGTCGATCTCAGGGCGATGGCCATGTTCCTCGTCGTTACCTTTCTGGCGGCCGGCGCGCTGGGCGTGCTCCAGCCGGCGACACGGATCCCCGGCGAGGTCATCCAGCTGACCCAGTTCGGACCCGCACTCGGGGTGGGAGTTGCCGCGCTGCTGTGGCCGCGGCGTGTACGGGCACTGCTCGCCGGCGCCCTGCCGGGCCGCAGCAGTCATGGGGTGCTCCTGATCGTCACGGCACCGCTGATCATCGCGCTCAGCGTCGGCGCGTACGCGACGCTCACCGGGAACGTGCGACTGACGCGTCCGGACGCCCCTTTTACGTTGATCGCCGCGGCGCAGCTCATCGGCGCGTGTGGCGAGGAGATCGGCTGGCGCTCCTTTCTGCAACCGCTGCTGCGCACCCGCTTCGGCCCCCTTGCCGCTTCGGTCGCGGTGGGCGTGGCGTGGGGCGTCTGGCACGTCCAGGTTTTCGCGAGACACCCTGTGTACGCGGGGGCGTTCTTGATGGCAGCCGTGTCCATGTCGGTCGTGATGGGGTGGGCCCTCGAAGGAGTGCGGACTTCCAGGCTGCTGCTCGCGGGAGGCTTCCACGCTCTGATCAACCTCGGCATGCTGCTGTTCATGGACGAAGAGTCGGGGGCGGTGCTCCCCATGGTGTTGTTCGGCGCGTCGTGCCTGGTGGCAGCGGGGCTCTGGACGTGGACCAGCTCTCGCAGGGGACAGTCGACGACGTCGGCGTCAGCCCTGGCACCGGTGACGGCAACGGGAACGGGAACGGGAACGGCACCGACACCGACACCGACACCGACACCGACTAAGCTCCCTCCGATCATGGACGATGTTCGATAAGCCACGCACGGTCGTCTCCCGCGCATGTGTCGCGGTCGGCCGGTGCCAGCTGGCGAGCCTGCATGCCCTCGCGGTGTCGGCGGTGGGCTCGCTCGTGGTACTCGCCGTGCTTCTGATACCCGTGGGCGTCGGCTTCCTGCTGCTGCCGCCGGCCACGCGTGCCCTGCGCTCGCTGTCCGATCGCTCCCGCTCACGCGCCGCCCGGTGGACGGGCGTCCATGTCACTGCGCCCGAGCCCCTGCCCGCGGACCGCACCCTCAACGCCCGCAGGGCATCGGGCGCGATCCTCGCCGATGAGGGATTCTGGCGCGACCTGGCGTGGGCCTGGCTGGAGCCGGTGACCGGCGGCCTCCTGGCCGCCGTCCCCCTCGCCCTGATCGAGTACGGGGTGTTCGGCGCGCTGGTGCAGCCGTTCATCTGGCGGCTCATCGACGACGGCAACTGGTATGCGTTCGTCCCGGTGCACAGCACCCCGACCATGCTCGCCGCGCTCGTGCTGGGGCTCGCCTTCATGGCCGCCGGCCTGCTCGCCGCCCCCGCCACGCTCCGGCTGCACAGCCGGGTGACCCGGCCCCTGCTCTCCGCGCCCCGCAGCACCCAGCTCACCCGGCGGGTCGATCAGCTCACCGACACCCGTGCCTGGGCTCTCGACACGCTGGCCGCCGAACTGCGGCGCATCGAGCGGAACCTCCACGACGGTGCGCAGGCTCGGCTGGTCTCCCTGGGGATGACGCTGGACCGTGCCATGCGCCGGATGGAGACAGACCCGGCGGCGGCACGCGAGCTCCTGCTGGACGTCCGCAGAACGTCCGAGCGGGCTCTGCAGGACCTGCGCGACCTCGTCCACGGCATCCACCCGCCGGTCCTCGCCGACCGAGGCCTCGGTGACGCCGTCCGCTCGCTGGCGCTCGACAGCTTCCTCGACGTCCACGTCGAGGCACGGCTGACGGGTCGGCTCCCGGCGCCGGTCGAGTCCGCCGCCTACTTCGCTGTGAGCGAGACTCTGACGAACGCGGCGAAGCACTCCGGCGCCCGCGAGGTCGGCATAGCCCTGACGCACGAGAACGGCGTGCTGCGCGTGACCGTCACCGACGACGGCCACGGCGGCGCCGACCCTTCACGGGGCACAGGACTGAGCGGCGTGCGACGGCGGTTGGGTACCTTCGACGGCACCCTCGTCCTGCACAGCCCGCAGGGCGGACCGACCACCGTGACGATGGAGATTCCGTGCGCGTTGTCCTCGCCGAAGACCTCTTCCTGCTGAGAGACGGGCTGACACGCACACTCCAGGAGCACGGCTGCGAGGTCCTCGCGGTGGACAACGGCCCCTCTCTGTTGCGCGCGCTCTTCGACGACGGGGACACAGCGCCGGATGTCGCGGTGGTCGACGTACGGCTGCCGCCGACCTTCACCGACGAGGGCCTGCGGGCCGCGCTGGAAGCCCGTCGCCGACGTCCCGGCCTGCCCGTCCTCATCCTCTCCCAGTACGTCGAGCAGCTCTACGCGAACGAGCTGCTGGCCGGGGGCGAAGGTGCCGTCGGGTATCTGCTCAAGGACCGGGTCACCAACACCGAGCAGTTCGTCGACGCGGTCCGCCGCGTGGCTGCCGGAGGCACGGTGATGGACCCTCAGGTCATCTCCAGGCTGCTGTCGCGCAGCGACGCCCGTGGCACGATCGGCAGCCTGACACCGCGCGAGCGCGACGTCCTCGAGCTGATGGCCGAGGGCAGGTCGAACACAGCCGTCGCAACCGCCCTGCACATCAGCGAGAGCGCAGTCGCCAAACACACGGCGAGCATCTTCGCCAAGCTGCGCATCAGCCCATCCGCGGACGACAACCGCAGAGTGCTGGCCGTTCTGGCATATCTCAAGCGCTAGGTCGTGTCTGACACATAGCGCCGTCCGCCCGCAGGGCGGGGCGCGCGGCGTCCGGTGCGTGCAATCGCAAGGCGGTGGGGGCACCTCCC
>NZ_JBVJKN010000024.1:0-70368 GCF_055585225.1 Streptomyces sp. NPDC053673
GCGACGCCTGGCACGCACTCCCCCGTAGCCCTTCGGGCACGGGAGGTGCCCCCACGCTGCGTTGTCGGAGTCATCCACGTACGTCCAGTACGAGGGTGATCTCCCCCAGAGCTGCGCCTGGGAGGTGCCCCCACCGCCTTGCGATCGCACGCACCAGACGCCGCGGGCCCCACCCTCCGGGCGGACGGCGCTACTTTCGCAACACGCCCTAGGACCTGTCCGGTGTCTTGCTGGGCTCGCGACGCCCTGCGGCTCCCGCTCAAGCCGGCGTCCCGAGTGGCCCGGGTGGCCCCGGGGCGCCGCCCCGGGACCCTCCCCCTGCGCCCGCAGGCGTAGGGGGACCTTCAGCTCAATCGCCGAGGGGCTGTTTGAGCCCGTCCGGCGGGTGAGGACGGACGCTCGGGCCCGCCGGACGGTACCGGGCCTCTTCGGAGCCCGCCCGCAGGGCGCACGAAACTACAGCGCCCGCGCCGGGGATCAGTACGGGCCGAGGCCGCCGGACGGGGGGCCGGGCGCCCTCGGGTCAGGCCGGCAGGCCGGGGGCGGGGAAGGCGGACATCAGGTCCGCGACCTCGGCCCGGATGGCGGCCAGGGCGTCCTCGTCGCCCGTTCGGGCAGCGGTGACGCCACGGTCGATCCAGTCGGCGACCGCCGGCATGTGCTCGGAGGTGAGTCCGCGCGAGGTGAGGGAGGGGGTGCCGATGCGGACGCCGGAGGGGTCGAAGGGCTTCCGGGGGTCGTAGGGCACGGTGTTGTAGTTGACCACGATCCCGGCCCGGTCCAGGGCCTTCGCCGCGACCTTGCCCGGGACGTCCTTGGGGGTGAGGTCCATCAGGATCAGATGGTTGTCGGTGCCGCCGGAGACCAGGTCGAATCCGCGGGCGAGCAGCTCCTCGGCGAGGGCCTTGGCGTTGGCGACAACCGCGTGCGCATAGTCACGGAAGGAGGGCTGGGCCGCCTCGTGCAGGGCGACCGCGATGGCGGCGGTGGTCTGGTTGTGCGGGCCGCCCTGGAGGCCGGGGAAGACGGCCTTGTCGATGGCCTTGGCGTGTTCCTCGCGGCACATCAGCATGGCGCCGCGCGGCCCGCGCAGCGTCTTGTGGGTGGTCGTGGAGATCACGTCGGCGTGCGGGACAGGCGAGGGGTGGGCGCCGCCCGCGATCAGACCGGCGATGTGCGCGACATCGGCGACGAGCACGGCGCCGGAATCGCGGGCGATCTCGGCGAAGGCCGCGAAGTCGATGGTGCGGGGCAGCGCGGTGCCCCCGCAGAAGATGATCTTCGGACGCTCCTTGAGGGCCAGTTCGCGCACCTCGTCGAAATCGATGAGGCCCGTGTCCTGGCGCACGCCGTACTGGACGCCGCGGAACCACTTGCCGGTGGCGGACACACCCCAGCCGTGAGTGAGGTGGCCGCCCATCGGCAGGGCCATGCCCATCACGGTGTCGCCGGGCTCGGCGAAGGCGAGATAGACGGCGAGGTTGGCCGGGGAGCCGGAGTAGGGCTGGACATTGGCGTGGTCGACGCCGAAGAGGGCCTTGGCCCGGGCGATGGCGAGCAGCTCGACCTGGTCGATGTTCTGCTGGCCCTCGTAGTAACGGCGGCCGGGGTAGCCCTCGCTGTACTTGTTCTGGAGGACGGTTCCGGAGGCTTCGAGCACGGCGTGCGAGACATAGTTCTCGCTGGGGATGAGCCGCAGGGTGTCGGCCTGCAGCCGCTCCTCGGCACCGACGAGCGCGGCCAGTTCGGGGTCGGCGGCGGTGAGCGCGGGATGGTTGTGCTGAACGGGAAGAGTCATGGCGTCCTCCGGGGCAGGCGGTCGGTGTCCCGGGTGCAGCTGGGGCTTCCCCCGCCGGAGGCAGGGGGCGGGCGGCACCCACGCGGGAATTCGGTTCCCGGGGTGCCCAGGCGGGCGGCACCTCGTAGGTTCTGCCGCACACGGCTTCCCCGCGGTTCGTTCCGCGTACGCCAGTCGCCGTGCGTACCGCCCACCCTACTCGCGGCGGCCCGGGCGCCCGGTCACGGGTTCAGAAACCGCAGGGAAACGGGAAGGTCTCCGGCGAGCCGCGACGGAAGCTCAATGTTTCTTCACCCGGTGACCGAGCGACGATAGAAAGGGGCACCACCCCAGGCCCTGGTCCGACCCAGCAACCCATGCCGCAGGACGAACGGAGACCCCGTGTCTGCAACGGAGAGAGCGATCGCCTCCGCGGAGGCGCACAGCGCCCACAACTACCACCCGCTGCCCGTCGTCGTCGCCTCGGCGGACGGTGCGTGGATGACCGATGTCGAGGGGCGCCGCTTCCTCGACATGCTCGCCGGGTACTCGGCGCTCAACTTCGGCCATGGCAACCGGCGGCTGATCGATGCCGCGAAGGCCCAGCTGGAGCGGGTGACGCTGACCTCGCGCGCGTTCCACCACGACCGGTTCGCCGACTTCTGTACGCAGCTCGCGGAGCTGTGCGGCATGGAGATGGTGCTGCCGATGAACACCGGGGCGGAGGCGGTGGAGACCGCTGTGAAAACCGCCCGCAAGTGGGGGTACAAGGTCAAGGGCGTCCCGCCCGGTCAGGCGAAGATCGTTGTCGCGGCGAACAACTTCCACGGCCGGACGACGACCATCGTCAGCTTCTCCACCGACCCCGAGGCACGGGCCGACTTCGGTCCGTACACGCCGGGCTTCGAGATCGTCCCGTACGGCGATCTCACCGCCCTGCACGCCGCGGTCAGCGCGAACACGGTGGCGGTGCTGCTGGAGCCGATCCAGGGCGAGGCCGGCGTGCTGGTGCCGCCGGCGGGCTATCTCGCCGGCGTCCGTGAGCTGACCCGCGAGCGGAACGTGCTGTTCGTCGCGGACGAGATCCAGTCCGGCCTGGGCCGCACCGGCCGCACCTTCGCCTGCGAGCACGAGGGTGTCGTCCCGGACATGTACATCCTGGGCAAGGCGCTGGGCGGCGGTGTCGTGCCGGTGTCGGCGGTCGTGTCCTCCACCGAGGTGCTCGGCGTCTACCAGCCGGGGGAGCACGGCTCGACATTCGGCGGCAATCCGCTGGCCTGTGCGGTGGCGCTGGAGGTCATCGCGATGCTGCGCACCGGCGAGTTCCAGCAGCGCGCCACCGAGCTGGGCGAGCATCTGCACCACGAGCTGGGACTGATGGGGGGCGGCGGCGCGGTGCAGGCGGTGCGCGGGCGCGGTCTCTGGGCCGGGATCGACATCGCCCCATCGCACGGCACCGGCCGGGAGATCTCCGAGAAGCTCATGGACCGCGGGGTCCTGGTCAAGGACACGCACGGTTCGACGATCCGGATCGCCCCGCCGCTGGTGATCAGCAAGGAGGACCTGGACTGGGGCCTGGATCAGCTTCGGGCGGTGCTGGCGGGCGAGTGACCCGGGGCGGTGCGCCGGGTCACTCGCCCGCGGACCCGGTGCACCGCCTGGAGGCCCATGGGGCCTCCAGGCGTCCCGGGAAGTGCTGGGACCGCCTGGCCCTCTGTCCGGGCGATCCTTTCGGGCCTGTGACGACAGCTACGGCCTGTTCCTCGAAGATCGCCCGGACAGGACCTGGTGCCCTCCCGGCAAGCTTTGCCCTGTCGCGGCACTAGAGGATCACGTGCGGCAGGAAGCGTGCGTACTCGTCGGTGACCAGTCCGGACGACTCCCGGATCCCGAGCCCGGCGGCCTCGTCCTCGACGACCCATGCGCCGAGGACGACCCGGTTGCCGTCGAAGTCGGGCAGCGGCGCCAACTCCTGGTAGCAGCAGGCCTCTTCCCGTACGACATGGCCCGCGGCAGAACCGGTGCCCGGCTCATGGACGGTGACGCCGGCCCCTTCGCGGCCCAGCAGCGGCTTGGCGACGTAGCCGCTGGTGGCGGCGAGTTCGCGCGGGCCGTCGAGATACGCGGGCAGCAGATTCGGGTGCCCCGGGTAGAGCTCCCACAACACCGCGAGCAGCGCCTTGTTGGACAGGAGCATCTTCCAGGCGGGCTCGATCCAGCAGGTGGTGCCGGTGCCGCCGCCGTTGTCCAGGGTGTCGAGGACGTGCGGGCCGAAGCGGTCCGTGGTCAGCCACTCCCACGGGTAGAGCTTGAAGCAGCTGCGGATGAAGCGCAGCCGGTCGTCCACGAACCGTCCCGAGAGCCGGTCCCAGCCGATCCGTTCGACCGACAGAGCCTCGGTGGCAAGCCCGGCCTGCTGAGCGGTTTCGCGCAGATACGCGACCGTCATCAGGTCCTCGCCGAGCTCGTCCCCGTCGGAGTGCACGAAATGCACCGGGCCGGGTGGCAGCAGCGGCGCCTGCCGCTTCCAGGCGTCGACGAGCCGCTCGTGCAGAGAGTTCCACTGGTCGGCGCCGGGGAAGCGTTCCTCCATCCAGAACCACTGGGGGCTGGCCGCCTCCACGAGCGAGGTCGGAGTGTCGGCGTTGTACTCCAGCATCTTGGCCGGTCCCGTGCCGTCGTAGCGCAGGTCGAACCGCCCGTAGACGGAGGGCAGTTCGGCACGGCGCCGCCAGGACTCGGCGACCCGCCCGGCCAGCCGCCGGTCGCTGATGCCGAGGTCCGCGAAGCGGTCGTTCTCCACGATGTGCGCGGCTGCGGTCAGGCACATGGCATGCAGTTCCTCGACGACCTCCTCCAGCGCCTCGACCTCGGGCAGCGAGAACTCGTAGTACGCGCTCTCGTCCCAGTACGGCCGCAGCGAACCGTCCGGGTAGCGGGTGAGCGGATAGATCAGCCCCTGCTCCTCGACGGTTTCCTGCCAGCCGGGGCGGGGTTCTATGGTGTGACGTTTCATCGGTACGTACGTGTCCCGCCTCAGCCGCCGCCGCTGCTGGATCCGCCGAAACCGCCGCTGTCCACGGCCGACTTGTCGTAGCTGCCGCCCGAGACCTTGCCGCGGCTGACGCTGCCGCCGTAGTAGTAGCGGCCGGAGGTGTGGCCGTCCCCGTCGTCGTCCTCGCACTTGTAGTCGGGCAGGACCTCGTACGTCACGGGGTCGATGCACCTCTCGTCCGGCTCCGAGCCGCAGGACGTGAGCGTCGCCGCGAGCACCCCCATCCCGCCGAGCACCACTGTGCCCGACCTCAGCCTTCGCCGCGCCATCCCTCCGGCCTCCCCGTCCTTGTACACATCAAGCCAGTCAACGAACCGCCGCACACACTAGATGGCCGCGCCGCCCGGCTGTAAGCCCGGTCCACGAACCCTCCCCAACTAGAGTCGTTTTGTGTTCTTTGGAATGCTCTGTGCGATTGCCTCCGCGGTCTGCTACGGCCTGGCCACCGTCCTCCAGGCGGTCGCCGCCCGTACCGTCGTCGATCCGGCCTCGGCATCCGGGGTGGACCCCGCGCTGTTCCTGCGCGCGGTGCGGCAGTGGCGGTATCTCGTCGGACTCGCACTGGACGGGGCGGGGTTCGCGCTGCAGATCGTGGCGCTGCGGCTGATCCCGATCTACGCGGTGAGCGCGGCGCTCGCGGCGAGCCTGGCGGTGACGGCGGTGGCCTCGACGCGGGTGCTGTCGGTGCGGCTCAGCCGGGTCGAGTGGACCGCGGTCGGCGTGGTCTGCGCGGGCCTCGCGATGCTGGGGCTCGCCTCGGGTCCGGAGGGCGATACGCCCGCCCCGCCCGAGCTGAAGTGGGTGCTGCTCGGCACGGCGGTCGCGGTCCTGCTGATCGGCGCGGCCGCGGGCCGGCTGCCGGGCCGCTCCCGGGCGCTGGTGCTGGGCCTGGGCGCGGGCATCGGCTTCGGGGTGCCCGAGGTGGCGGTGCGGCTACTGGACTCGGTGGACTTCACGAACCCTGCGCTGTACGCGCTGCTGCTCGGCGGGGCGGCGGCGTTCCTGCTGCTCACCTCGGCCTTCGCGCGCGGCTCGGTGACCACGGCGACGGCGGGTCTGGTCCTGACGGAGACCCTCGTCCCCTCGGCGGTGGGCGTCGTCTGGCTCGGCGACCGCACCCGGGAGGGCCTCGCGTGGGTCGCCGTCGCCGGCTTCGCGATCTCGGTGGCCGGCGCGCTGGCGCTGGCCCGTTTCGGCGAACTCCCGGCGCCGCCCCAGGCCGCGGATCCGGCGCCGCCCCCGGCCGCGGATCCGGACCCGCCCGAGTCCGCACCCGAGTCCAAGTCCGCGCCCAAGTCCAGGTCCGAATCCGAATCCGAATCCGAATCCGCCGAAGCAAACGGCGGACCGCCGGCGGGCTAGGTGTCCTGTCCGGTCTGCTCCCCGTCCGGCCCGTTCCCGAACCGGGGCTCCGCCCCAGGCCCCGCGCCTCAAACTCCCCCTACGCCCTGGGGCGTGGGGGGAATCCCCATCGGGCGCTCGTTGTGAGCCGGTCCGGCGATTGAGGACGGACACCCCCTGCCCGCCGGACGGTGCCGGTCCGCGCTGGAGCCCGCCCGCAGCGCGTACCCGGGACCGGGGGCAGAGCCCCACTCCCCTTACGGCAGCACCCGGCACAGCGCGTCCAGCGCCCCCGACCAGGCGCTGTCCGAGGGGGTGCCGTAGCCGACGACGAGGGCGTCGCGGCCCGGCGGGGTGGAGGGGTGGCGGTAGCGGGAGAGGCCCTCCAGGGCGAGCCCCTGCCAGGCCGCCGCCTGGACCACCGCGTGTTCCGTGCCCGGCGGGAGTTCGAGGACCGCGTGCATCCCGGCCGCGATGCCGCTCACGCGGATGCCGGGGGCGCGTTCCGCGAGCGCCTCGACGAGCTGGTCACGACGGCGCCGGTAGCGCAGCCGCATTCCGCGTACATGGCGGTCGTACGCGCCCGACGCGATGAACTCCGCGAGCGTCAGCTGGTCCGGCGTGCCCGACGCCCAGTCCACCCCGCCCTTCGCGCCGGCTACCTCGTCCGCGAGGCTCTCCGGCAGGACCATCCAGGCGAGCCGCAGCCCGGGCGCCAGGGACTTGCTCGCCGTGCCCAGATAGACGACCCGCTCGGGGTCGAGTCCCTGGAGCGCTCCGATGGGCTGGCGGTCGTAGCGGAACTCCCCGTCGTAGTCGTCCTCCAGGATCAGCCCGCCCGTACTGCGCGCCCAGTCGACGGCGGCGGACCGCCGGTCGGGGTGGAGCGCCACACCCATCGGGAACTGGTGCGCGGGCGTGAGCAGCACCGCTCCCACCCCTCTCAGCTCCGGCAGCTCCTCCGTCCGCGTGCCGCGCTCGTCGAAGGGCAGCGCGGGCAGCCGCAGTCCCGCGTCGCTCAGCCGGTTCCAGTGCAGATCGAGCCCGTAGGACTCCACCGCCACCTCCCGCACCCTCGCCCTGCGTCCTGCGGACGTGGGGGGACCCCCGGCGCGCAGCACCGTCGCGAGCAGCATCAGCCCGTGCACGAAACCGGAGCAGATGACGATGCGGTCCGGGTGGGTGTATACGCCACGCGCCCGGGCCAGATAGTCGGCGAGGACGGTGCGCAGTTCGATCCGGCCACGCGGGTCGCCGTAGCCGAACGCCTCGTTCGGTGCGGCCGTCAGTGCCCGGCGGGCCGCCTTGAGCCATTCGGCGCGCGGGAACGACGCCAGGTCCGGTGTACCGGGCATCAGGCTGTACGCGGGCCCGCCCCGCGCGGGGCCGGGACGCGGCGCGGGGGCCGGGGTCCTGCGCGGGCTGGGCGTGGCCCGCGGGGCGACCCTGGTGCCCGAGCCCTGCCGGGCGGTGAGCCAGCCCTCGGCGACGAGTTCGGCGTACGCGTCGGCGACGGTGTTGCGTGCCATGCCCAGGTCCGCCGCGAGCGTACGGGACGACGGCAGCCGGGTGCCCGGCGCCAGCCGTCCGGTGCGCACGGCGTCCCGCAGCGCGTCCATGAGACCCGTGCGCAGACCCGTACCGCGCAGCTCGATATGGAGGTCCGCCCCGAAAGTGGCCCAGTCATCTGTCATGGAAGTGGACCATACCTCTGCGCCATGTGCCTCGTACGGTGATCTCCATGACGAAGACGAACCAGACGTTCAACGCCGAGCACACGCCCCGCATCGAGTGGGCCAGGCACGCTCCCGAGGTCTACAAGGCCATGATCAAGCTCGAGGTGGCTGCCCGGCAGGGCCTCGACCCGGTGCTGCTGGAGCTGGTCAAGATCCGCGCCTCGCAGCTCAACCACTGCGCGTTCTGCCTCGACATGCACACCAAGGACGCACTCGCGGCCGGCGAGTCGGTCGACCGCATCATCCAGCTGAGCGCGTGGGAGGAGTCCCAGCACTTCTACACGGCGAAGGAGATCGCGGCGATCGAGCTGACCGAAGCGGTCACGGTGCTCACGGACGGCTTCGTACCGGATGGTGTGTACGAGAAGGCGGCGAAGCACTTCGAGGAGCCGGAGCTGGCGCAGCTGATCGCCGCGATCACGGTGATCAACGCATGGAACCGCTTCGGTGTCTCGACCCGCATGGTGCCCGGCCACTACACGCCGGGCCAGCACCAGCACTGAGGCGCAAGCACTGCAGCACCAGCACCAGCACCTGCAGCACCAGCAGCACCAGCACCAGCACTGAGAGGTCTCATATGTCGGTCAAGGACTCAGTGAGCGACTTCCGTGCCCTGCACCACGGCCGCGCGCCCGAGGACCCGCTGGTTCTCCCGAACCCCTGGGACGCGGCGAGCGCCCGGGTCTTCGCGGACGCCGGCTTCCCGGCCCTCGCCACGCCCAGCGCGGGCGTGGCGGCGTCGCTCGGCTACGAGGACGGCGAGACGCCCGCCGACGAGATGTTCGCCGCGGTCGCCCGGATCGTCCGCGCCGTGGACATCCCCGTTTCCGCGGACATCGAGGCGGGCTACGGCCTCCCGGCGAAGGAACTGGTCCAGCGGGTCCTCGACACCGGCGCGGTCGGTGTCAACCTGGAGGACTCGGGACCCGGCAAGGCCCTCGTCGAGCCGCAGCGCCAGGCGGAGCGGCTCGCGGCGGTGCGGGCGGAGGCGGGTGACGCGCTCTTCGTCAACGCCCGCATCGACACGTTCATCCGCGGGGTCGCGGACCCGGAGGCGGCGATCGAACGAGCAAGGCTGTACGTCGCCGCGGGCGCGGACTGCGTCTACCCGATCGGGGCTCCGACGGAGGCTCTGCCGCGCCTCCGCGAGGCGATCCAGGGCCCCATCAACGTCGGCAAGTTCCCCGGCACTCCCGCCATCGCCGAGCTGGGCCGGCTCGGCGCGACGCGGATCACCTTCGGCCCGGGTCTGCTCCTGCGCACGCTGGAGTCGGTACGCGAACTGGCGACGAGCCTGCGCACCTGACCGGGGGCTCCGTGCCTCACTCTCCGGACGGGCTCGTCTTGAGCCCGTCCGGAGAGTGAGGCACGTGGCCGGGGCGGCGCCCCGGCAGGGGACCACGGGCCCCGCCCGTCACTTCTGGCGGGGACCACGGGCCCGCCCGTCACTTCTTCGGGAGCCACGCCTTCCAGGTCGCCTCGTTCGCCTTCACCCACTTCTCCGCCGCCGCCTCCGGCGACAGCTTCTGGTCGGCGATCATCAGGGCGACCTCGTTCTGCTGCTCGGTCGTCCACGTGAAGTTCTTCAGGAACTCGGCCGCCTCGCCGCCGTTCTTCACGAAGTCCGCGTTGAAGTACTTCTGCAGCGGCGTGTTCGGGTAGGCGCAGGCCACCTTCTTCGGGTCGGCGTCACAACCCGCCTTGTTCTCCGGCAGCTTGACCTCGACCATGTCGATCTGGGCGTTCAGCCACTGCGGGGTCCACCAGTACGTCAGGAAGGGCTTCTTCTCCTTCGCGTACTTCTTGATGGCCGTGATCTGGGCGGCCTCGGAACCCGAGTAGTTCGTCTTCAGGTCCAGCTTCAGATTGTTGATGATCGCGTCGTCGTTCGTGACGTAGTCGGGCGAACCCTCCAGCAGCTCTCCCTTGTCGCCGCTCTCAGCGGTTCTGAAGTCCTTGGCGTACTTGTTGAGGTTCTTCCAGTCCGTGACATCGGGGTGCGCGTCCGCGAAGTACTTCGGTACGAACCACCCGATGTGGCCGGTGACGCCGAGGTCGCCGCCCTTGACGACGGTCTTCTTCGTCTCGACGTACTGCTTCTCCTCCTTGGGATGGCCCCAGTCCTCGAGGATCGCGTCGGTGTCGCCCTTGGACAGCGCGTCCCAGGCCAGCACCTCGCCCATCTGCTGGGTCTTGACGGTGTAGCCGAGTTCCTTCTCCAGGATGTGCTGGGCGACGGCGACATTGGCCTGGGCGCCGACCCAGGAGGGGACGGTCAGCTTCACGGTCTTCTTGCCGCCGACGTCGTTGCTCTTGCCGGTGTCGGCGGCGCTGCACGCGGTGAGGCTGAGGACGCCGAGGGCGCCGACGACAGCGGTGGCGGTACGGAGGGTGCGCATGGTGGTGCTCCTGTCGAGAGGGTGAGTAAAGGTCAGCGGTCTTTGCGGGCGGGCTGCTGCGTGATCCGGTCCAGGACGAGGCCGAGGCAGACGATGGCGACTCCGGCCGTCATGCCGAGGCCCATCTCGCCCCGGGAGAGGCCCTTGACGACGTCGTAGCCGAGGGCCCCGCCGCCGACGAGTCCGCCGACGACGACCACGGCCAGCACCAGCACCACGCCCTGGTTGACGGCGAGCTGCAGCGCCGGGCGGGCGAGTGGCAGCTGGACGCCGAAGAGCTGCTGGCGCGTGGAGGCACCGAGCGAGCGGGACGCCTCCAGCGCGGCCGGGTCGACCTCACGCAGGCCCTGGGTGGTGATGCGGACGACGGCGGGCAGTGCGTAGACCACGGCCGCGACGATCGCCGACGTGCGCGTGGCGCCGAAGAGCGCGACGACCGGGATCAGGTACACGAACTGCGGCATCGTCTGCATCGCGTCGAGCAGGGGCCGCAGCCAGCGTTCCAGCCGTCCGGCGCGGGCGCACAACACCCCCGCGAAGAAGCCCAGCACCAGCGTGATCACCAGCGCGGCGAGCACCTGGGAGAGCGTGTCCAGGGACTTCGCCCAGACGCCGAGCGCCCCGATCGCCGCCATCGCGGTGGTCGCGGTGAGCGCGGCGGCCCAGTTGCCGACGAGCCAGGCCGTGGCGGCGACGATCAGCAGCACCGACCACCACGGCAGCCAAACCAGGGTGTCCCGCAGGGGGTTGAGGATCCACAGCGTGAACTCCCGCGCCCACACCTCGGCGAAGGTGAGGTTCTCGGTGATCCACTCCTGGGCCTTGTTGACGGGCGTGGAGATCTCGTACGTCCATGCCTCGGGCCAGGTCGTGGTGCGTACGGCGGCGGCCGCGGCGACGAGCACGCCCACCAGCGCCCACGCTCGTCCGCCGTGCAGCCAGCTCCCCGCGGGGGCGGGCTCGCCGATACGGTCGCCCGCGGCCGCGGTCGTACGGTCCAGCCAGATCGCGATCAGCACGATCGGGACGCCCGCGGCGAACGCCTTGCCGACGTCCGTCGTCGACAGCGCCGAGTACACCTCCTCGCCGAGGCCGCCCGCGCCGACCAGCGCCGCGATGACGACCATCGACAGCGCCATCATGATCGTCTGGTTGAGGCCGAGGAGCATCTGCTTGCGGGCGAGCGGGAACCGCGCGGTCCACAGCCGCTGCCAGCTGCTCGCGCCGAGCGAGGCGGACGCCTCCAGCGCGGCCGGGTCGGCGCCGCGCAGGCCGAGCGCGGTGAGCCGGGCCATCGGCGGGGCGGCATAGATCACTGTGCAGAACAGCGCGGCGGGTGTGCCCGTGCCGAAGACCAGCACGAACGGCAGGAGATACGCGAACGCCGGCAGCACCTGCATCGTGTCGAGCACCGGCCGCAGCGCCCGGTCCACCCGGTCGGACACCCCGGCGGCCAGCCCGATCAGGGCGCCGAGCAGGGCCGCGACCGCCACGGACACCACCATCAGCGCGATGGTGATCAGCGTGGCGTCCCACATCCCGAGCAGCCCGCACACGGCGAACGCCCCGAGCGCGGTCAGCGCGACGCGCATCCCGCGCCGCCCGAGCCCGGCGGCCCGCCATGCGACCAGCACTCCCCCGGCGAGGACCCCGAGCCAGCCGAGCGCGTCGAGCAGCTGGTAGACGGCGTCGACCGCGTCGGTGGCGGTGTTGGACAGATGCAGCAGGAAGTAGAGGAAGAGGGGGTGGGTGTCGCGGTTGTCGATGACCCAGGCATTGGCGTCGTCGAGCGGCTGCGAGATGTCGACGGTCAGCGCGGAGGGCCAGCCCCCGCCGCCGAGCAGGGTGACGCCGAGCACGGCGAGTACGGCGAAGGCCGCGACGCCTGCGACCAGCCCGCGGCGCCGTCGTACGACGTCCCGCAGCCCGCGGCCCGGCTGCTGGGACCCGCCCACGGCGTCGGAGGTCCTGGCCGTCTTGGACACGTCGTTCACGGTGACGCTCATCGGGACCACCGCCGGGGGTTCGGGGGCGGAGTCCCCGCGTCCAGGGAGCCGTTCACGCCGCCACCCCCTCGGTCGACAGCCCCGCCACCACCGCGAGCAGCGCCGCGTGGTCGACGACGCCGACGCAGCGGCCGTCCTGCATCACCCGCGCAGGGACACCCGCGCGGGCGACCGCCTCGATCGCCTCGGACACCGTGGCGTCGGGGCCGACGGCCGGGCCCGATTCGGGCTCTTCCGCGTCCACCGGCCGCATCGCCGTGCGGACCGTCATGACCTGCTCACGCGGCACATCGCGGACGAAGTCCCGTACGTAGTCGTCGGCGGGCGAGCCCACGATCTCCTCGGGCGTGCCGAGCTGGACGATCCGCCCGTCCCGCATCAGCGCGATCCGGTCGCCGAGGCGCAGCGCCTCACTCAGGTCGTGGGTGATGAAGACCATCGTGCGGCCCTCCTCGCGGTGCAGCCGGATCACCTCCTCCTGCATGTCGCGGCGGATGAGCGGGTCGAGCGCACTGAACGGCTCGTCGAAGAGCAGCACTTCGGGGTCGACGGCGAGCGCCCGGGCGAGCCCGACGCGCTGCTGCTGACCGCCGGAGAGCTGCCCGGGGCGCCGGTTCTCCAGGCCTTCGAGGCCGACCTTGGCGATGACCTCGGCGGCCCTTTCGCGCCGTGCGGCCCGCCCCACGCCCTGGATCTCCAGTCCGTAGGCGACGTTGTCGAGGACGCAGCGGTGCGGGAGCAGCCCGAAGTGCTGGAAGACCATGGCGGCGCGGTGCCGGCGCAGTTCGCGCAGGCGCGCCTTGTCCATCGACAGCACATCCTCGCCGTCGATCGCGATCGACCCGGACGTCGGCTCGATCAGCCGCGTCAGGCAGCGCACGAGCGTCGACTTGCCCGAGCCGGACAGGCCCATGACGACGAACACCTCGCCCTTGCGGACGTCGAAGCTGACGTCGCGGACGGCTGCGGTGCAGCCGGTACGTTCGCGCAGCTCGGCGGGGGTCAGGGCGCCGAGCTCCGGCGAGCCGGGCACCCGGCCCGCCCTCGGCCCGAAGACCTTCCACAGCTCGCGCACCGCGAACACCGGCGGCTCTTTCGTGATGTCGTCGGCGGTCATCGGGCTCCTCGGGCTCGTTGCGCTCGTCGGGCTCATCGGGTCTCACTCCCCGTCAGCAGGTCCGCGCATTTCTCGCCGACCATCAGCACCCCGATCATCGGGTTGACGGCGGGCATCGTCGGGAAGACGGACGCATCGGCGATACGTATTCCGTCGAGTCCCCTGACCTTCAAGTCCGGGGACACTACGGCAAGTTCATCAGCGGACGCGCCCATTCGGCAGGTGCCGGCAGGGTGGTACACGGTGTGCGCGACCTTGCGCGCGTACTCGCTCAGCTCCTCGTCACCGGTGACCTCGGGTCCCGGGCACACCTCCCGCTTCAGCCAGCCGGCCAGGGGTTCGGACTTCGCGATCTCACGGGCGAGGCGGATGCCGTCGACGAGGGTGCGGCCGTCGTAGTCGTCCTCGTCGGTGAAGTAGCGGAAGTCGAGCGCGGGCTTGGTCTGCGGGTCGGCGCTCGTGAGGTAGAGGCGGCCGCGGCTGCGCGGCTTGGGGATGTTGGGCGTCATCGACACCCCGTGCGGCGGTCGTTCGTAGCCGAGCCGCTCCGGGTTGTCGGTGAACGGTATTTGGTAGAAGTGGAACATCAGGTCCGGGCCTCGTTGCTCCGGATCCCGCCGGACGAACAGCCCGGCGTCCGAGTCCATCGCCGAGTTCTCGGGTATCGGCCCGTGGGTTTCCCACACGATGACCGATTCGGGATGGTCGAGGAGGTTCTCGCCGACGCCCGGCAGATCGTGGGCGACGGGGATGCCGAGTGCCTCCAGGTCGCCCTTCGGGCCGATTCCGGAGTGCAGCAGCAGCCTCGGGGTGTCCACAGCGCCCGCGCAGACGATCACTTCGCGCCGCGCCTCGACGAGCAGTTCCTCGCCGTCCTTGGTCCGCACCCGGACACCGCGCGCCCGGGTCCCCTCCAGCTCCAGCCGGTACGCCCAGGTCTCCAGCATCAGTGTGAGGTTCGGCCGCCGGTCCATGACCGGGTGGAGATAGGCGACGGACGCGGACGACCGCTTGTTGTTCTCCGGGTGGTACGCGAGGTCGAAGAAGCCGACACCCTCGTCGAAGGGCTTCTGGTTGAAGCCTTCGACGCGTGGGACGCCGAGCGCGGCCTGGGCGGCGTCGACGAAGTCGCGGGCGATGGCGTTACGGTCCGCCTCGTCGACCGGCACGATGTGGTTGAGCAGCCGGTCGTAGTACGGGTCCATGGCGGCGGCGTGCCAGCCGTCGGCCCCGGCCTCCGCCCACTCGTCCCAGTCGGACGGCAGCGGTTTGAAGGCGATGAGGGTGTTGTGCGACGAGCAGCCGCCGAGGACACGGGCGCGGCTGTGCCGGATGCGGGAGTTGCCGCGTGGCTGCTCGGTGGTGGGGTAGTCGTAGTCGAGCTCGCCGCCGAGGAGCCCCATCCAGCGGCGCAGCGTGAGGACGTCCTCCCGGTCGACGTCGCTCGGGCCGCCCTCGATGACGGCGACGGTGACATCCGGGTTCTCGGTGAGACGGGAGGCGATCACCGATCCGGCGGTGCCGCCCCCGATGACGACATAGTCGTACTCGGTCATGTGCATGTACTTCCCTGCTCCCCGTGTTCAGCCGTGTTCAGCCCGCGAACCAGCGCACGGGGCGCGGGGCGAGGTTCTGATAGATGTGCTTGCTCTCGCGGTATTCGGCGAGCCCGGCGGGGCCGAGCTCCCGGCCGATGCCGGACTTGCCGAAGCCGCCCCACTCCGCCTGCGGGAGGTAGGGGTGGTAGTCGTTGATCCAGACGGTGCCGTGGCGCAGCCGCCCCGCCACGCGCCGGGCGCGCCCGGCGTCACCGCTCCAGACGGCACCCGCGAGCCCGTACTCGGTGTCGTTGGCGAGCGCGACGGCCTCGTCCTCGGTGCGGAACGTCTCGACGGTCAGGACCGGGCCGAAGACCTCTTCGCGGATGACGCGCATCTCGCGGTGGCACCGGTCGAGGACGGTGGGCCGGTAGAAGTACCCCTTGTACCCGGGGCCTTCGGGCCGCACGCCGCCCGCCCGCAGCACGGCTCCTTCGGCGAGCGCGGAGGCGACGTACTCCTCGGTCTTCGCCAGCTGCTGCGCGGATACGAGCGGTCCGCACTCGACGCCCTTGTCCGTGCCGCGGCCGATGCGGATCTTCTCGGCGCGGCGGGCGAGTTCGCCGACGAAGCGCTCGCGAAGGGACTCCTCGACGATGAGGCGGGAGCCGGCCGAGCAGACCTGGCCGCTGTGGATGAACGCGGCGTTGAGCGCCTGGTCGACGGCGGTGTCGAACGCCTCGTCGGTGGCGCAGGCGTCCGCGAACACCACGTTGGGGTTCTTGCCGCCGAGCTCCAGGGCTACCTTCTTGACGCCGGCGGCGGCGGCACGCATCACCTTCGTACCGCTGGCGAGTCCGCCGGTGAAGGAGACGAGGTCGACGTCGGGGTGCTCGGCGAGGCGCGCGCCGACCGGGTCGCCGGGGCCGGTGACGATGTTGGCGACGCCGTCGGGCAGCCCCGCCTCGGCGAGCAGCCGGACGAGCGCGACCGTGGTGAGCGGGGTGATCTCGCTCGGCTTGATGACGAAGGTGTTGCCGGCGGCGAGGGCCGGGGCGATCTTCCAGCTGGCCTGGAGGAGGGGATAGTTCCAGGGGGTGATGAGAGCGCACACCCCGACCGGCTCGTGCACGACCACGCTGTGGATGTCCGGGGACCCGGCGTCCACGACGCGCCCGTTCTCGTTCATGACCAGATCGGCGAAGTACGCGAACGCGTCCGCGACGCAGTCGACGTCGACGCGCCCTTCCTCCGCCGTCTTGCCGGCGTCCCGGCTCTCGAGCAGCCCGAGCTCCTCACGGTCCCGCCGCAGCAGCCCGGCCACGCGCCGCAGCAGCGCGGCCCGCTCGGCCACCGGTGTACGGGGCCACTCACCCTGATCGAACGCGCTGCGAGCGGCGGCGATCGCGGCGTCGGTGTCCTCGGCCCCGCCCTCCGCCACGACCGCGAAGGGCGTGGCGTCAGCGGGGTCGAGGATCTCGCGCGTGGCTCCGGAGGCGGCTTTGCGCCACTCTCCGCCCACGTGGATGGTCAGTTGTGCCGACACGTCGCGTTATGCCTTCCGTTCCCGTTATGTCTCCCACCAGCGAGAACTGGTGAGCGGGGCGCCTGCCCCGGAGCGCGGAAAGCATGCGCGAGGCATGGCCGGAAGTAATGCGCGTCACTCCACACGAGATCGCCGGCACGGCCGTCGCCCGGTTCGTCGCGGGTTCACCGCGGGGTTCGTCCTGTACGCGGAGCCCGGCATGCGCCCCGACGGCCATGCACCTGCGCGTGACCGTGACGTACGCCACCGCCCCCCCCCTCCAGGCTGTTCATGATCGCGTGCATGCGCCGGTCGTGGCGCGACACCGTCTCCGTCGGGGCGGGGAGGATCATCCGGGCGATCGCCCCGTTCCAGCACTGCGAGGGCTGCGACCGGCCCTTCAGATCCCCGGAGCCCGGCCGCTGCCGGGACCGCCGGGGCGGACCTGGCGCCTGACCTCGGACCGGCGTTCCTCAACCGCCAGTTCCGTCAGTGCGAAGCAGCCGACGCACAGCACGAGCAACCCGGAGATCAGCTCGGCAGTGTTGACGAAGCCGAGCAGAGCGCCTCCCGACGGGGCCGAGGCCGCCGCGAAGTCCATCCAGCCGCTGGAGCTGAAGGCGGCGCCCACGCCGGTCCACGCCATGGCCAGCGGTACGCGCACGCGCACCGTGCCCCACCGGCGGAACACCAGCGCGTACAGGCCCGCCGCGCCGACGAGGGCGGCGATGCCCTGGATCAGGTCCTTGGTGCGGCCGACGGCACCGCCGCTGTCGGTCCAGCCGGCGTTCATGCCGAAGTCCGCTCCCAGCCCCCCGAGGACACGCATCACCCCGGCGAGGACCAGGAACGCGAGCGCGAGCGCGGTGAGCACCTGCTGCATGCCGCGGGTACCCGCCGGGTCCGTCAGGTCGCGCACCCGGGTGCGCAGGAGCTCGCCCCACCGCTCGTCGGCGTACAGCGCGAACGCGCTGAGCAGGACGAGCCCTTCGGCGATGAGCCCGCTGTAGACGACGCCGAACACCCAGGGCTGGAGGAGGTCGCTGGACGCTGCCGGGTTCTCGGCACCTGTGACGGCGATGACGCCCAGGCCGAGCGGCACGGTCGGCATGAGGACGACGAGCATGCCCGTCGCCACCCACATCGGGAAGAGGATCAGCCAGGCGCGTACACGAAGACCGCCGGGGCGGGTCAGCGTGTGGGCTATGAGCGCCGCGATCCCGTCCATCGCGAAGGTCACCACGTTCACGGCGATCCACTGCGCCTTCGAGATGCCGCCCATGTCGTTCACGCCGACGTCGAGGCCGAGAACCCACAGCAGCTTGAGCGTCAGGTAGGGCACGCACGCCACGACGGCGAGCCGGGCAAGGCGCCTGCGTCGCCGGGTGAGCGAAGGAGCCGGAATGCGGAGCGTGTCCATGCTCACGACTCTCGGGCAGGACCCGGCGGTGACGCGTCGTGCCGCAGGACGAGCGGCTCCCCCGGGCGGGGGAGTCACGCACGGTGTCGCCGCACCGCGTGGGTCGCGCCGCAGGCCCTGCGCCGTCGGAAAGCACGTCCGACTCGGCTCTTGACTTCCGACAAATCGGGAGGATACTGACCTCTACACCGGACAACCGGAGAGAGCCGCACCCGTCGGCGGAGACGTCCACCGACCCGCGTGACCCTTCCCACGGCTCTGGCTAGGCCCCCGGCAGAACCGCGCGAGGACCGGCGCTTCAGCGACGACTGAGGTACACGGAAATCGCGGCGGACTACCGGGGACTGTTTTGTGTCCGGCCGGTGGTCCCGGTGTCTGATCAGTCGGTCTTCGCTCCTCTGGCCACGACGAAGGCCGTCAGCCGCGCCGTGCCGAGGCCGAGCGCCGCCCAGCCGCCGCCGAGGCCGAGCACCGCGAAAGCCGATGTCGGGAACTTCTCGCTCATCCGGGCCAGGGCGTCGCCCTCGGCCTCACCCGTGAGCCCTCCCGCCAGGTCCTCCATGCCCGGGTTGTGACCGACCAGCAGGACCGTCCCCACATCCTCGGGCACCTCCCGCAGGACGCCGACCAGCTCCGCCGGATCCGCCCCGTACACGCGTTCCTCGTAGCGCACCGGCACCTCCGTGCCCAGCTGCGCGGAGGCGAGGTCCCAGGTCTCGCGCGCCCGCCGGGCGGTCGAGCAGATCACCAGGTCGGGCACGCACCCCGTCTCGCGCAGGAGCCGTCCGGCCGCCGGGGCGTCCCGCCGGCCGCGCGGCGCCAGCGGTCGCTCGTGGTCGGCGACGTCCGGCCAGGCGGACTTGGCGTGCCGCAGCAGCACGAGACGGGCGGCGTCTCGCTCGTTCCTGGGACCGGGTTCCATGGGCCCAGGCTCGCAGAGAGTGCTGTGGGGCGCTACGCGGCCGCGCAGCGCCCCACAGTCCCTACCGGGAAATCAGATGAGGCCGAGGCCGCGCACCGCGTCGCGCTCCTCCGCCAGCTCCGCGACCGACGCGTCGATGCGGGTGCGGGAGAACTCGTTGATGTCCAGGCCCTGGACGATCTCGTACTTGCCGTCCTTACAGGTGACCGGGAAGGAGGAGATCAGGCCCTCCGGGACGCCGTAGGAGCCGTCCGAGGGGATGCCCATGGAGGTCCAGTCGCCCTCGGCGGTGCCGTTGACCCAGGTGTGTACGTGGTCGATCGCGGCGTTCGCGGCCGAGGCGGCCGAGGACGCGCCACGGGCCTCGATGATCGCGGCGCCGCGCTTGGCGACGGTCGGGATGAACGTGTCGGCCAGCCAGGCCTGGTCGTTCACGACCTCCGCGGCGTTCTTGCCGGCGATCTCCGCGTGGAAGATGTCCGGGTACTGGGTCGCGGAGTGGTTGCCCCAGATGGTGAGGCGCTTGATGTCGGAGACGGCGGCACCGGTCTTGGCGGCCAGCTGCGAGATCGCGCGGTTGTGGTCGAGGCGGGTCATCGCGGTGAAGCGCTCGGCCGGTACGTCCGGGGCGGCGGCCTGCGCGATGAGCGCGTTGGTGTTGGCCGGGTTGCCGACGACGAGGACCTTGATGTCGTCCGCGGCGTTGTCGTTGATGGCCTTGCCCTGGGGCTTGAAGATGCCGCCGTTGGCCTCCAGCAGGTCGCCGCGCTCCATGCCCTTGGTACGGGGACGGGCGCCGACGAGCAGCGCGACGTTGGCGCCGTCGAAGGCGACGTTCGGGTCGTCGCTGATGTCGATGCCCTGGAGCAGCGGGAAGGCGCAGTCGTCGAGCTCCATGGCGGTGCCCTCCGCGGCCTTCAGGCCCTGCGGGATCTCCAGGAGGCGGAGCTTGACCGGCACATCCGCGCCGAGCAGGTGGCCGGAGGCGATGCGGAAGAGCAGCGCGTAGCCGATCTGGCCGGCCGCGCCGGTGACGGTGACATTCACGGGAGTGCGGGTCATGGCGATCTCCGTAAGACAGCTGGCGGTGGGGGTCCCTACCCCCTGATGCTGGATATCTCCACCGTACTGATCGATCTCTCGACGTGAAGAGATATCCAGCCGCCAGGCTATCGGACCGGGACCCCCGCGGACCGCCACCCCCTTGTGGCCCGGCTCACGGGAGCGGCTCACTGCTCCTTCGTGCAGCCCTTCGTGCCCGTGGTGAGCGTCGCGCATGCCTTGGCCTCGGACTCGTCGGTCACGGCGACCATGGGGGTGTACGCGTCCTTGTCGGCGTTCACGAGGCCGTTCTGGGTCGCGTCCCCCGCGGCTATCGAGACCTTGTCGCCCGGCGTCGCCTGGGTGATACGGGCCCACGCGGCCGCGCACGTCTTGCTGTAGCGCACCTCGACGAGGGCCGTGCCGACCTTCACCCGCGAAGCGGTCGTGGCGAACTCACCGCCGCACCCCATGCTCTCGGGGTCCTGGCCGGTGCAGTCGGCCCCGGAGCACTTGACCCCCGCCGGCAGCTGCGGATCGCTGGTCGTGGGAGCGACGGTCGGCGTGGCGGCCACGTTCTTGCCGCCGCCGTCGCCGTCCCCGCCGCCCCCGAGATCGGTCAGCAGGACGGCCGCCGCGATCACCAGCAGCGCGCCCACGACGCCCGCGAGGAACATCGTCATCTTGCGCCGTCCGCGCCCCTGGTCGGGGGACGCGGGAGCGGCATGCCCACCGGTACGGGGCGGCGGAACGGAGCGGCCACCGCCCTGCACGGGGACGTACGGCTCACGCTCGGGACCGGTCGGCGGCGCGGCGGTCCGCGAGGCGCCGGGCTGCCCGGTCGGCCCGAACTCTCCCAGCGCGGCCCGCGCCTGGGAGATCCGGATGGCCTCCATGGTCATGTCGTGGCGCATCTCGGCGCGGCTCCAGGCGCGCTCCGCGAGCTCCCACATGGTCGTGAGGTGGAGCGGGTTCGTCCCCGTCACCTCGGCGAGTGCGACGATCGCGCCCTTGGGTGCGAGCAGCCGCCCGTTCAGATAGCGCTCCCACGACGTCTTGCTGTAGCCGGTACGGTCCGCGACCGCGGCGATGCTGAGCCCGCTGCGGTCGACGAGTCGGCGCAGCTGGCTGGCGAACTCCCTGACCTGCGGGTCCAGTTCCTCCGGTAGCGCCTTCCAACGAGGCATTACTTCCCCCCTTGTCCCCCGAACGTGCCTGATGTGCCCCGCTCCCCCCTACGCCCTGAGGGCGTGGGGGGACCCCCAGTGGTGCCCCAGCCACGCCCTCGGGCGGCCGTCACGGACTCGTACGAGTTACGGACTCGTCCGCGTTGTGGACTACCCAGAGGGATGCGCGGAGCCAGGATGACAGTTCCTGACCCCGGGGCGCACGGGGGGCATTCGGGGCATTGGCGTACCCCCGCGTGCGCCCGTGCCCTGAAGCCCGCCCCAGTCTCGCATCCGTTGCCCGACGATCACACCATGGCGGAACCGTCACTTCCGTGCCACAGGCCCCGGACCTTTCTTGTGCCTGTTTGGCGCGTGCATGACTCTGGATCACGAGACGGCGCCCGTCCTCCCTCGGGGGAGAGGACGGGCGCCGTCACGGCGGATCGACGTGTTGATCAGTGCGGGGCCCCGCTGACGCACTCCGGCGGGCCGCCGGAAGCCGGGGGCAGACAGGCCCGGACCTCTGACTGGCACGCGCTGAAGAACCCCGGCTGCTGACGCCGGAACGCGGTGGCCGGCCCCCGGTTCGTACCGGGGCGGGCCACCGTCCGGGGTTGCGGCGCGAGAGGAGTCAGGCAGAGGGATCAGGCAGAGGATCAAGCGACAGGTCAGGCAGAAGCTCAGGCAAGGGCGCGGGCAAAGGCTCAGGCGGCGGCCATGGCCATCTTCTTCTCCAGGTTGGAGTCCAGCGCCTCCAGGAACTGCTCCGTGGTCATCCACGGGGTGTCCTTGGAGATCAGCAGCGCCAGGTCCTTCGTCATCTGGCCGCCCTCGACGGTCTCGATGCAGACCTCCTCCAGGGTCTGCGCGAACCTGGTGACCTCGGAGGTGCCGTCCAGCTTGCCGCGGTGGGCGAGACCACGGGTCCAGGCGAAGATCGAGGCGATCGGGTTGGTCGAGGTCGCCCTGCCCTGCTGGTGCTGGCGGTAGTGGCGGGTGACCGTGCCGTGCGCGGCCTCGGCCTCGACGGTCCTGCCGTCGGGGGACATGAGCACCGAGGTCATCAGGCCGAGCGAGCCGAAGCCCTGCGCGACGATGTCCGACTGGACGTCACCGTCGTAGTTCTTGCAGGCCCATACGTAACCGCCCTCCCACTTCAGGGCCGAGGCGACCATGTCGTCGATGAGCCGATGCTCGTAGGTGAGCCCCTTCTCCTCGAACTCGGTCTTGAACTCGCTGTCGAAGATCTCCTGGAAGATGTCCTTGAAGCGGCCGTCGTACTTCTTCAGGATCGTGTTCTTCGTGGACATGTAGACAGGGAAGCCGCGGGCCAGGCCGTAGCGGAACGAGGCGCGCGCGAAGTCGCGGATCGACGCGTCCAGGTTGTACATCGACAGCGCGACACCGGCACCCGGGAACTCGTACACCTCCAGCTCGACCGGATCGGAGCCGTCCTTCGGGGTGTAGGTCATGGTGAGGGTGCCCTCGCCCGGGACCTTCAGGTCGGTCGCCCGGTACTGGTCGCCGAAGGCGTGACGGCCGACGACGATCGGCTTGGTCCAGCCCGGGACCAGCCGCGGCACGTTGTCCATGATGATCGGCTCACGGAAGATCACGCCGCCGAGAACGTTGCGGATGGTGCCGTTGGGCGAGCGGTACATCGCCTTGAGGTTGAACTCCTCGACCCGCGCCTCGTCGGGTGTGATCGTGGCGCACTTCACGCCGACGCCGTACTCCTTGATGGCGTTGGCGGCGTCGACCGTCACCTGGTCGTTGGTGGCGTCGCGGTGCTCGATGCCCAGGTCGAAGTACTTCAGCTCGACATCGAGGTACGGCAGGATCAACTTGTCCTTGATGAACTGCCAGATGATGCGGGTCATCTCGTCGCCGTCGAGCTCGACGACGGGGTTGGCTACCTTGATCTTGGCCATGAGCTGGACCGTCCCTCTCGGGCTTCGTGCTGGTTGGCCTCCCGGCTCTCCGCGTACGCGCCGCCTAACGCACGGTGAAGTGATGGACCGCGTCCTCCAGGAACGGGATCTCCAGCCAGGGACGCGGCTGGACCATCAGGGCGAGCAGCACGATCACGGTGCCGAGCAGGCCGTACGTGACCATGTCGGTGAAGCGTGAGCGCACCGCAAGCATGCCCACGGAGGGCAGCGCGCGGCGCAGCGCCGCGCCGGTGAGCAGGGCGACGCCGACGAGAATCGTGCCGACCCGGAAGGCCTGGTCGAACGGATCCGTGCCGACGATCAGCAGCCCGAGCGCCGTCATCCCGAGCACGGTCAGCAGCGGCCACTGCCGCGCGGGCGCGGGCGCGTCCCCGGGCGCTGCCCGCCCGCCGCCCTCGGGCCGCGCGGTGTCCCGCGTGACGGCCGGCGGCCGCCGCGACTTGCTCCCTGCGCGCTCGGAGACGGCGTGGCCGTTGGCCGCGGCCCGCTCGGAGACGGCCTGCCCGTCGGCCGCCGCCCGCTCGGAACCGGGCACGTGGCCGTTGGCCGCGGCCCGCTCGGAGACCGCCTGCCCGTTGACTCCCGCGCCGGTCGCGCCGGAGGCGCTGCTGTCCGGCGACGGGGTCGAGGCACGTCCGCGACCGTCCGCCTCGGGAGCCGACTGCCCGTTCGCCGACCCCTTCGGCGACGTCTTCGCCGACCCGGGCCCGGGCCCGGTGCCGTTCACCGGAGCGTCGGGTGCTGCCCGGTCTGCGGCACCGGGGCCGGTCTCGTTGTTGTCCGGGGTGGTCATGGCCGGTCAGTCCGCGGCCGCGAGCTCGGCCGCCTCAACGACATTGACCAGAAGCTGGGCCCGGGTCATCGGGCCGACGCCGCCCGGGTTCGGGGAAAGCCAGCCGGCGACCTTCGCGACGTCGGGGTGGACATCGCCGACGATCTTCCCGTCGCCGTCGCGGCTGACGCCGACGTCGAGGACGGCCGCGCCCGGCTTCACGTCCTCCGGCCGGACCAGGTGGGCGGAGCCCGCCGCGGCGACGATGATGTCGGCCTGGCGCAGATGCGCGGAGAGGTCACGCGTACCGGTGTGACACTGCGTGACCGTCGAGTTCTCGGAGCGGCGGGTCAGCAGCAGCGGCAGCGAGCGGCCGATGGTGGTGCCGCGGCCGACGACGACGACGTGCGCGCCGTTCAGCTCGACGCCGTACTGACGCAGCAGCCGGATCACGCCGTACGGCGTGCACGGCAGCGGGGCCGGCTCGTTCAGGACGAGACGGCCGAGGTTCATCGGGTGCAGCCCGTCCGCGTCCTTCGCCGGGTCGATCAGCTCCAGCACCCGGTTCTCGTCGATGCCCTTCGGCAGCGGCAACTGCACGATGTATCCCGTGCAGTCGGGGTTCGCGTTGAGTTCGCGTACGACCGCCTCGATCTCGTCCTGCGTGGCGGTGTCGGGCAGTTCGCGCTGGATGGAGGCGATCCCCACCTGCGCGCAGTCGCGGTGCTTGCCCGCGACGTACTTCTGGCTGCCGACGTCGTCGCCGACCAGCAGGGTCCCGAGGCCGGGCGTGATGCCCCTGGCCTTGAGGGCCGCCACGCGGGCGGTCAGGTCGGACTTGATCGCGGCTGCGGTGGCCTTGCCATCGAGAATCTGGGCGGTCATGCCCCCATCCTCGCGGATGACCCCTCCCCTGTTCCAATTCGAGCCGTCGTCATCGGTCCGACAGCCTGTCCACACGGCTCCGTCATCGGTCCGCCGAGCGGTGCGCGAGGTTGCACTTGCACAACACATTCGGATACCGACTGGACAAAAACTCGACCTTAATACCACGATGAGCCGCGCAGTGCCGCGGGCAGTGTCGGGGGGCAAACCGCTTGTTTTTGTGAACTTTCCTCCTGTCAGGACCGCGTCGTCCCCGCAAACCCCACGGAGGAATCCCGCCATGAGCTTCGGCGACCCGAACAACCCCTACGGCCAGCAGCAGGGCCAGCCCGGCTACGGCCAGCAGGGCCAGCCGGGCTACGGCTACCCGCAGGGCCCGCAGCAGCCGCAGCCCGGATACGGCTACCCGCAGGCCCCGCCCGTCCAGCAGCCGTACGGCGGCTACCCGGGCGTCCCGGTGGAGATGCCGGGTGGGGTGAAGGCAGCGCGTGTGATGCTCTACATCCTGGGCGGCCTGCAGGCGGTCGGCGCGGTCATCACCGTCGTCGCCGGCGCGGCGATCATGGACGCTATCGCGGGCTCCTCCGAGATCTCCGGTTCGGACGCTGACGCGGCCGCCGGCATCGGCATGGGCGTGATGGTGTTCGTCGCGCTCCTCATTCTCGGCTTCGCGCTGTGGGGCATCCTCACGGCCGCCAAGTTCCACACCGGCGGCAGCGGCATCCGTATCTCGGCGATCGTCTACGGCTCTGTGATCACTCTGTTCAGCCTCCTCAGCCTGCTCGGGGCGAACATCTTCGCCCTCATCAGCCTGGTGCTGGGCATCCTGATCATCGTCTTCTGCGCCAAGTCGGACGCCTCCACCTGGTTCGGCCGCCCGCGCTACTGACGCGACGCCCTGCAAGACACAGAAGTGCCGTAACTTCCGCCTCACGGCGGTGTGTTACGGCCTTCTGTGCGTATGCGATGCGAGCCACCCAGTACGTGCACGTGCGGCCCGCCGGTTCCGTACCGGCGGGCCGTCACGCGTCACGCGTCATGTGTCATGTGGCACGCATTTAGCGCGTCGCGCGCTCAGTGGAAGAAGTGCCGCGTCCCCGTGAAGTACATCGTCACGCCCGCCTTCTGCGCGGCCTCGACGACCTGCTCGTCACGGACCGAACCGCCGGGCTGGACCACGGCCTTGACCCCGGCCGCGGTCAGGATCTCGAGGCCGTCCGGGAACGGGAAGAACGCGTCGGAGGCCGCGTACGCGCCCGTCGCACGCTCCTCGCCCGCCCGCTCGACGGCGAGCTTCGCGGAGTCGACGCGGTTGACCTGGCCCATGCCGACGCCGACCGAGGCACCGCCCTTGGCGAGCAGGATCGCGTTGGACTTGACGGCTCGGCAGGCCTTCCAGGCGAAGGCGAGTTCGGCCAGCTCCTCGGCGCTGAGCGCCTCGCCGGTGGCGAGGGTCCAGTTCGCCGGGTCGTCACCGTCGGCCTGGAGCCGGTCGGTGACCTGGAGGAGCGCGCCACCGTCGATCGGCTTCAGCTCGACGGGCGCTGACGGGGCGTCGGGGCAGCGCAGCACGCGGATGTTCTTCTTGCGGGCCAGCACCTCGACCGCGCCGTCCTCGTAGTCCGGGGCGACGATGACCTCGGTGAAGATCTCGGCGACCTGCTCGGCCATCGCCACGGAGACCGGGCGGTTGACCGCGATCACACCGCCGAACGCGGAGAGCGGGTCGCATGCGTGGGCCTTGCGGTGCGCCTCGGCGACGTCGTCACCGATCGCGATGCCGCACGGGTTGGCGTGCTTGATGATCGCGACGCACGGCTCGGCGTGGTCGTACGCGGCACGGCGCGCGGCATCCGTGTCCGTGTAGTTGTTGTACGACATCTCCTTGCCGTGCAGCTGCTCGGCCTGCGCGAGGCCGCCGCCCGCCTCGGTGACGTACAGCGCGGCGTCCTGGTGCGGGTTCTCGCCGTAGCGCAGGACGTTCGAGCGCTCGTACGTGGCGCCGAGGAAGTCGGGGAAGAGGCTCTCGTCGGCCGGGGCGTACGAGGACGCGAACCAGGAGGCGACGGCGACGTCGTACGCGGCCGTGTGCTGGAACGCTTCGGCGGCGAGGCGCTTGCGGGCGGTGAGGTCGAAGCCACCCGACGCGACGGCGGTGAGGACGTCGGCGTACCGCTCGGGGCTGGTGACGACCGCCACGGACGGGTGGTTCTTGGCGGCGGCACGGACCATCGAGGGGCCGCCGATGTCGATCTGCTCGACGCACTCGTCGGGAGTCGCGCCGGAGGCGACGGTCTGCCGGAACGGGTAGAGGTTCACGACCACGAGGTCGAAGGGCTCGACGCCGAGCTCCGCGAGCTGCTCGCGGTGGGTGTCGAGGCGGAGGTCGGCGAGGATGCCGGCGTGCACGCGCGGGTGCAGTGTCTTGACGCGGCCGTCCAGGCACTCGGGGAAGCCGGTGAGCTCCTCGACCTTGGTGACCGGGACACCGGCCGCGGCGATCTTCGCGGCGGTGGAGCCGGTGGAGACGAGCTCGACGCCGGCTTCGTGGAGGCCGCGGGCGAGCTCCTCCAGCCCCGTCTTGTCATAGACACTGACCAGCGCGCGACGGATGGGCTTATTCACCGACATGAACCTTTCGTCCCTCAATGCGGTAGCCGTTTCGGGCGAGACGCCCCACGACCTCGACGAGCAGCTGACGCTCGACTTCTTTGATGCGCTCATGGAGAGCGGCTTCGCCTTCTTCTGTGTCCTCTTCGACCACCTCGACCACGCCCTGCGCGATGATCGGCCCGGTGTCGACACCGTCGTCGACGAAGTGGACGGTGCATCCGGTGACCTTCGCCCCGTACGCGAGCGCGTCACGCACTCCGTGGGCACCGGGAAAACTGGGCAGCAGGGCGGGGTGGGTGTTCACGAACCGACCGCCGAACCGGGCGAGGAAGTCCTTGCCGACGATCTTCATGAAGCCGGCCGAGATGACGAGATCCGGCTCGTACGCGGCGGTGGCCTCGGTCAGCGCGCGGTCCCACTCCTCGCGGGTCGCATAGTCCTTCACCTTGCGGACGAAGGTGGGGAGCCCGGCGTCGCGGGCGCGGTCGAGGCCGGCGATGCCGTCGCGGTCGGCCCCGACCGCGACGATCTCGGCGCCGAAGCCTTGCGGATCGTCGCCGATGGCGTCGAGCAGCGCCTGGAGGTTGGTGCCGGATCCGGAGACCAGGACGACGAGGCGGGCGGCAGCCACTGGGGGACTCTTTTCGCGTTGCGGTACGGCTTACAGAAGGCCGTGCGGGTTGTGCGGTATGCGTTTGGGCGGTTCTTGTGTCGATCTTTGTATGGTCGTACGAACGAAACGAGCCCGGCGATAGGGGAACTCTACGAAGCCGTCGACCGTCAGCAACGATACCGGCACACCGAGCGGCCCCCGCGGGACGGGGGCTGGGCCGGGAGGTAGCGTCTGGGGGCAGGGCCCGTCCCCAGACGGAGTACCCGGGTACAGAGGGGAAGACGTTCACCACATGCCGGACCGACGCCGCCGCACGGCACTCCGCCTCCCGCTCTCCACCGAGCGGGGCTCCCTGCTGCTGCGGGAACGCCAGTCGCCGGAGTCCACGGAGCCCCGGGAGACCGGGGGCCCCGCTACACCCAGGGAGCCGAGGGACGAGAGCAATCCGTTCGCGCCGCCGCCCGAGGGCTCCCCGGACCGGCCGTGGCAGCCACGGCACGGCTCCGGGAGCGACTCCGGCGACGAGGGCGGTCGGCGGGACGACGAGCGTTCGTCCTGGGGCAGCCAGTGGAGCAGCCGCCAGCCGGGCCGCTCCCCCGGCGGCTTCGGCAGCCGGCCCGGCGGCCAGAGCGGCCAGAGCGGCCAGAGCGGCGGCAATGGTGGCGGTGACGGCCAGGGCAGCGGCCCGGAAGGCGGTGGCCAGGGCAGCGGACTCCGCTGGGATCCGACGGACCCCGCCCAGCGCCGTGCCCGCTACGCGCTCCTCGGCGGTATGTGGGCCTTCTTCTTCGCGCTCTTCGACCTCCCGGAGATCGCCCTGCTCCTCGGCGCCCTCGCGCTCTACTGGGGTACGAGCTCGCTGCGCGCCAAGCCCCGCCGTGCTTCCTCCGACCCCTCTGTGGCCGCCTCCGCCACGCCGCCGCAGCCTGCGGGCAAGCCCCAGGTGACGGCGGCGGTGAGCGGCCTGCTGCTGGCGGGGATCGCGCTCGCGATCGTGGCGATGACGTTCACGGTGCAGGTGGTGTACCGCGACTTCTACACGTGCGTGGACGACTCCCTGACGAAGACGGGCCAGCTCTCCTGCAACGAGCTCCTGCCGGATCCGCTGCGCGGGGTCATCGGCGTCAAGGAGTAGCGCCGCGACGGAGTAGCGGCGCCGCGGAGTAGCGGCGCCGCGGAGTAGCGGCGCCGCGGAGTAGCGGCGCCGCGGAGTAGCGGCGCCGCGGAGTAGCAGATCCACACCTCCTGTGGGGACATGGATCCAGGTGAGCGTCGGCATCGCGATCGCCGCCTCGTCACCCAGGTGCGGCGCTACGCCTCCGGCGGCGTGATGCTCGGCGGGGAGGCGTTCGGCGGTTGCACGTCGGGGACCTCCGGCGCGGGACGCGGGTGAACGGCCGCATCACCCGGGTGGCTCAGGGCGTGAACCTCCCCCGACGGGGATGGTTCACGCACGGGAGTGACCTCGCCCCTGTGGGCTGCCTCGCCCGTATCGGCGGGCTCGAGCCGTGCGCCCGGCGCGGGGGCCGGCGCGGACCCGGAACTGCCCGGTCGCAGGTCCGGCTGCCCGTCCGGCCGCAGGACCGGCGCGGGCCGGGGCTGCGGCGCCGAAGCCCCCGGCCGTGACTGGCCGGCGGCGTCCGACACCGACGAGTTCGGCCGGTCCTCGCCGGGAGAGGTGCCCGACGCGGACGCAGCGCTGCCCGCGCCCGGCGTGGGAACGCCCGTCGGCCCATCGCCATCGCCGTCGCCGTCGCCGTCACAGTCCGCGGCCGCGGCGGCTTTGCCCGCCGCCCCCAGCGACTCGTCCGAGGCGGCCGGACCTTCCGCAGGAGCGGCCGGGTCGTCCCCTGCGCCGCCCTGCGCGGCATCGGGCGCGAGGGGCGAGGGCCCGGAATCAGCCGCACCCGCCGCGAGCGACCCGGGCGGCGGGGAGAGCTCAACGGCCGAAGGGGCCGCAGCGGCGGAATGGGCCGCAGCGGCCTCGGAATCCGGGAACGGGAACGCTGCCATCAGACCGCCCGAGGCCTGTTTGATGGCCGCCCAGCGCCGGGCACGCGCGTCGCGGTCGGCATCACGGAGGCACCAGGCGTGGACGGCGAGCGCGCCGGGCACGCCGACGGCGCCGGTCCACAGGAGAGCGGCCGGGCCCGTGAGCCACCACACCGGACCGAAGGACGCCAGGTGGCCCGTACCCAGGGGGCCACCCGCAACGGCCGACAGGAAAGATGTGAGGGCTCCGCACACCGCCGCCCCCAGCAACGCGGTGAACGCGGTCTCGCGGCGGCTCCAGGACGCCGCCGCGTCCGCCCCGCGCACCGTGAACCACGCGACCACGCAGCCCGCCACGACCGGCACCACCGCGGCCGCCCAGGTCAGCGGCGACCCGGGCCCCTCCGCGGGGACCGCGGTGAGCAGCGGGAACTGGGGCAGCGCGGGGTTCCCCACCGCCGCGAGCGGCGTCACCGTGGCGCCCGTACCGAGTGCGAAACCCGGGCCGAGCCCGTACGCCGCCGCCCACACCGCCGCGTTCGGCACCAGCGCCAGAGCGAGCAGCAGCAGCGCGAACCGCCCCGGCCAATCGCTCGCGAGCAGCAGGAACGACTTCTGCGCCGCGCCCGCATGCCACACCAGCGCCGCCGCGACGAGCAGCGCCCCGCCGCCGAGCAGCACCGCCACCGCCGCTCCCCCCGCCCGGAACGCGACGGGGACCCTGGAGCGGGCGAGGGCGATGCGAACGCGCTCGGGAATCCAGTCCGGCAGCGGCCCGAGCGGCAGACCGTTCGCCGCCCACACCCCCGTCGCCGCCGACAGCGCCGCCACCACGGGCAGATGCAGCGCCGCGCTGAGCGGCTCCGCGGCGAGGTCCCCACCCAGGGAGTAGAGCACCGCCGCAGCCGCGACCAGCAGATATCCACAGGTCACTCCGCACACGGCCATGCCACCCGACGGCTGGCGCCACCCCTCCCCCTCCTCGAGGGAGTCACGCGCGGCCCGGTGCACCAGCCAGACGGGCAGCGTCACCAGCAGCATCGGCACGAGCCCGACGGGCGCGGGCGTCCCGGAGAGTGTGTCGGCTCTGATCAGCTCGGTCCCGTGCGCGAGCAGCCACAGCCCGGCGGCCACGTGCAGCGCCCCGCGCGGGCCGCTGTCCGGGTACGGCGAGCTGATCCACATCACCATCACGAGCACGGCGAGCGCGCCGAGCCCTAGCCCCGCGGCGAGCACCCCACGCAGAAGCGACGTCACGAGCGCTGCGGCCGGCCTGCCGCCCTGCACGGGCACGAACGACGGGCTGTGATCGGTCGTCTGGGTCACGCGGCCATGCTGCCAACGACACGCGCTTTATCCGGGTAACAGGCGAATGGCCGTTGTGTCGCTCAATATACGTTTATGTACTTTTTGGCCTGGTGCAGTGTCACAAGGAGCCCCTCATGAGGGAGCGCCCTGCGGAAGGCGCGGAGACGACCGCGCCGGCGCTGCCTTCGCCCAAGGAGCGACGCAGGCTGCGCGAGGCGAAGTCATTGAGCCAGGAGCAGCTCGCGGAAGCCGTCGGCGTCACCAAGGCGACGGTCAAGTCCTGGGAGGCCGGTCGCACCAGCCCACGCGGGCGCAAGCGCGAGGCGTACGCGAAACTCCTCGCCACGTACGAGGCGGAGGTCACGGCCAGGGAGGCCAGGCAGGCCAGGGAAGCCAGGGAGGCCAGGCAGGCGGAAGGGCTGGGGACACAAGAAGGCGGGGCGCTCCCCGCCGCTCCCACCCGTCCCGCTCCCACTCCTCCCGCCCCTCCCACCCGCCCCGCCCCGAGCAGGCGTCGGACACCCCCCGTGACCCAGCCGCCGCCTCCCGCGCGCGAGCCGGACCTCACCCCGGAGGAGGCCTTCGACGCCCTCTACGCCCGCGCCGCCCCCGCTCTCGTACGCCAGGCCTGTCTGCTCACCGGACGGCGCGGGCTCGCTCTGGAATCCGTGGAGCATGCCTTCCAACTCGCCTGGGAACGCTGGCCCGAGGTCGCCGTCGACCGGGATCCCGCGGGCTGGGTGCGGGTGGCGGCGTACGAGTACGCCTTGTCGCCGTGGCACCGGCTGCGCCGCAGCCACCGGCACCCGGATCCGGACCCGGTCCCGGACCCGACCCTTCCGGCCCTGCTGTCCACAGCGCCGGACCCGTGCCGACTCACCCTGCGCAAGACGCTGCTCGAGCTGCCCCCGACGTACCGCCGCGCCCTGCTGCTGTACGACGGACTCGGCCTCGACCTGCCCGAGACCGCGGCCGAGACCGAGGCGAGCACTCCGGCCGCCGCGAACCGCGTCCTGCACGCCCGTGCCGTCGTCGCCGAGCGGCTGCCGGAACTGGCGGATCCGCAGGCGCTGCACGAACAGCTCGGCGGCCTGGTCCACGACGTATCCACGCCGAAGGTCCCCACCGCCCGTGCCGTACGAACCGCCGGCGAGCACAGGACCCAGCTGCGGACGCGTGCGGTGTTCGGCCTCACCGCGCTGATCCTCGCTGCGGCGGCGTACACCGTGGCCACCTCGGAGAGCCACTACGAGCCGCCGCAGGCGCCCGGCGATGCGGTCGGCGGTGTACCGCCACGCGGCGGACCCCAGTCGTACACGAAGGCGGAAGTGAAGCTCCGCAACATGCTCCAGTCGCATCCGCACGCCGGCCCGCAACGGCTCGTTCCACGCATCGGTTGACCCGCCCGTCCCGGTTCGGGCTGAACATGCGCGAGGGCCCGCACCCCGGTCTCCCGGGGGCGGGCCCACGTGCTGCGGCTGAGCCGGTCAGGCTCCGCCGGCGAGGCTGTGTCAGCCGGCGAGAATCGCGCGCGCCAGCTTCGCCGTCTCGGTCGGCGTCTTGCCGACCTTCACACCGGCGGCCTCAAGGGCCTCCTTCTTGGCCTGTGCGGTACCAGAAGAACCGGAGACGATCGCGCCCGCGTGACCCATGGTCTTGCCCTCGGGCGCGGTGAAGCCCGCGACGTAGCCGACGACCGGCTTGGTGACGTTCGCCTTGATGAAGTCGGCGGCACGCTCCTCGGCGTCGCCGCCGATCTCGCCGATCATCACGATCAGGTCGGTGTCCGGGTCGGCCTCGAAGGCGGCCAGGGCGTCGATGTGGGTGGTGCCGATGATCGGGTCACCACCGATGCCGACGCAGGAGCTGAAGCCGAGGTCACGGAGCTCGTACATCATCTGGTAGGTCAGCGTGCCGGACTTGGACACGAGACCGATGCGGCCGGGCTTGGTGATGTCGGCCGGGATGATGCCGGCGTTCGACTGACCGGGGGTGATCAGACCCGGGCAGTTCGGGCCGATGATCCGGGTCTTGTTGCCCTTGGCGCCCGCGTACGCCCAGAACTGCGCGGTGTCGTGGACCGCGACGCCCTCGGTGATGACGACCGCGAGGCCGATCTCGGCGTCGATCGCCTCGATGACCGCGTCCTTGGTGAACTTCTCCGGGACGAAGATGACCGTGACGTCCGCGCCGGTCTTCTCGATGGCGTCCTTGACCGACCCGAAGACGGGGATCTCGGTGCCGTCGAAGTCGACCGTCGTGCCCGCCTTGCGCGGGTTGACGCCACCGACGATGTTCGTGCCGGAAGCGAGCATGCGCTTGGTGTGCTTCTGGCCCTCGGAGCCGGTCATGCCCTGGACGATGACCTTGGATTCCTTGGTGAGGAAGATAGCCATGGTGTTGGTGTCCCTCGTCCCTTACTTCGCAGCCAGCTCGGCGGCCTTGTCGGCCGCGCCGTCCATGGTGTCCACGCGCTGCACGAGCGGGTGGTTGCGGTCGTCGAGGATCTGACGACCCAGCTCCGCGTTGTTGCCGTCGAGGCGCACGACCAGCGGCTTCGTCACGGCCTCGCCCTTGGACTCGAGGAGCTCCAGGGCCTGCACGATGCCGTTGGCGACCGCGTCGCACGCGGTGATGCCGCCGAAGACATTGACGAACACGGACTTGACGTCCGGGTCGCCGAGGATGATCTCGAGGCCGTTCGCCATGACCTCGGCGGAGGCGCCGCCACCGATGTCGAGGAAGTTGGCGGGCTTCACGTTCGCGTGCTTCTCACCGGCGTACGCGACCACGTCGAGGGTCGACATGACCAGACCCGCGCCGTTGCCGATGATGCCGACCTCGCCGTCGAGCTTGACGTAGTTGAGGCCCTTGGCCTTGGCAGCGGCCTCGAGCGGGTTGGCCGATGCCTTGTCCTCGAGCTCGGCGTGCGAGGGCTGGCGGAACTCGGCGTTGGCGTCCAGCGACACCTTGCCGTCCAGGGCCAGGACCCGGCCGTCGGCGACCTTGGCGAGCGGGTTGACCTCGACGAGCAGCGCGTCCTCGGCGATGAAGGTCTTCCACAGGGTCTGCAGGATCTCGGCGATCTGCTCGGCGACCTCGGCCGGGAACTTCGCGGCCTCGACGATCTCGCGGGCCTTGTCGGCGGAAACGCCCTCGTTGGCGTCGACCGGGATCTTGGCGAGCTTCTCGGGGGTCGTCGCGGCGACCTCCTCGATGTCCATGCCGCCCGCGACCGAGGCCATGGCCAGGAAGGTGCGGTTGGTGCGGTCGAGGAGGTACGAGACGTAGTACTCGTCGGCGATCTCGGGAGCCGTCTCGGCGATCATCACCTTGTGGACCGTGTGGCCCTTGATGTCCATACCGAGGATGTCCGTCGCACGCGCGACGGCCTCGTCCGGCGTGGCGGCCAGCTTGACGCCACCGGCCTTGCCGCGGCCGCCGACCTTCACCTGCGCCTTGACGACCGAACGGCCGCCCAGTCGCTCGGTCGCCTCGCGCGCCGCCTCAGGCGTGTCGATGACTTCACCGGCCAGCACCGGTACACCGTGCTTGGCGAAGAGGTCCCTCGCCTGATACTCGAACAGGTCCACGCGCGTCCGTCCCTTTTCAGTGATTCGCGGTTCGTTGTCTGCGTGGGCGTGCCGCGAAGGGCAACGTGACTGCGCTGTCACTAGGAAGGCGTACACGGTGACCGGGCACGCGGCATGTCCGTCTCGCAGGTTATCCCCGAGGGACGTGGGGGCCTAAATCGCAGATCACACCGGAGCGGTGATACCTGTCACAGATCGCGCGCGCGGCGGAACCCTCCGAGTACGGCACGAGCAGAGCGTGAGTAGGGGCACACATACGGAAAACGGGCGGCCCCCACCCCAATGGGAACCGCCCGTCGAACGCCTGGACCCGCCGGTCAGACTCCCAGGGTCAGATGCCCTGGGCCAGGTTCTGGACGTAGCTCGGGGCGACCGAGGACGCCACGCCCTGCACACCGGAGAAGGCGTTTCCGGCGACCGGGGTCGCGGCGACCGTGCCCGTCAGGTCCTGGGCGAACGGCTGGACGTCGGAGACCACACCGCCGGCGAACGGGGTCACGTCGCCGGCAACGCCCTGCGCGAGGGTCCCGGCGCTGCCGCCGACGCCGTACGCGACAGGCTGGACATCGGAGACCACGCCGTACGCGACCGGCTGGACATCGGAGACCACACCGTACGCGAGGGCGTCGGCGCTGCCGACGACGCCGTACGCGACGGGCTGGACGTAGTCGACGACGGTCTCGACGAGCGGCTGGACCGCGCCGACGACCCCGCCCGCGAACGGCTGGACATCGGAGACCACACCGCCCGCGAACGGCTGGACATCGGAGACCACACCGCCCGCGAACGGCTGGACATCGGAGACCACCCCGTACGCGACCGGCTGGACATCGGAGACCACACCGTACGCGACCGGCTGGACGTCGCTCACGACACCGCCCGCGAACGGGGTCACGTCACCGGCAACGCCCTGGGCGAGAAGCCCGGCATCGCCGACCGCCTGGCCGACGACCGGGAGCGCACCGTCGATCGCGCGGTCGGCGATCGGGGGCAGGACATCCTGCGCGGTCTCGTCGACGTAGCCGGGGGCCTGCGCAGCGAGGGCCTCCGCCCGGTACTGGGTCTGGCCGACGGTCTGGCCGGCGTAGCCCTGGGCCTGCGTCGCATAACCCTGGGCCGTCTGGGTCGCATAGCCCTGCGTCTGCGTCACGTGGCCCTGGGCCTGGCCCGGGATCTGCTCCAGCTCGGGGGCGAACGCGGAGAGCGGGCCGAAGAGGTAGTCGATCTCGGCCTGCGTGTCGGAGATGCCACCGATCACATCGGCGCCGGTGGGCAGGTCGTACGCGTACGAGGCCAGCTCGCCCTCGACGTACTGGCGGGCCTGGTCCGCGGTGGACTGCGTCGTGCCCTGGAACGTGGCGAGGCTGCCCTGGACACCCTGCGCGACGCCCGTGGCCTCGGCGACGGCGCCGCTGGGCGTGACCTTCGCCTCGACCTGGACATTGCCGGGAGCCATCGTGGCCTCGACGCCGACGACGCCGGTGGACGCGTGAGTGTCGGTGACCTCGGCGAGAGTGTCCGCGACCGAGTCGACCGCCTGGTCGGACGTGGAGAGGGAAACCGCGGGCAACTCGTCCGCGCTGGCGGCGGCGGTGCCGATGGCCCACATGCCGGCGGCACCGGCCGCGACGACGATGGAGCGGCGGATGTTCTTGTTCATGTTCGGGAGAGTTCCTTCGAATTCGAGGATTCCGAATGCCCGTTGCGTCGGTCGCGTCAGCTGCGGCGCTGCGTCAGCTGGGACAGTCGGCATCCGGGCCGGCGGGCAGACCTGCTCCGCCCCCGCGCGGCAGGTCCTGAGGCGGGGGAACGGCCTGCCCTATCCGGGGAATTCGAGAATGTCGCGGTGCCGCTCACGGACTCCGGCGCCGGTGACCGGCTGCCGGGAACCGGGCACGAGTCCGAACGCCACGGCGTCCGAGAACCAGGCGCCGTGCGGGTCACCTGAGCGCTGCGTGTGACCGTCACCGGTGTACTGCAGTACGGCGCTTCCGCACGGGCCGGTCGGCGCGCCGGGAAGCTGCGGAAGCCGCCCGTCGAGCGGGCCGCCGAGCACGGGCGCCACGAGAGTCCGGTACGACTCCGAAGCACGGTGCATGTGCCCGTACGCGTGGGAGAACACGCAGGTGCGGGCGTCCGCGGAAGGGGCCGCGGGCCTGGGCGAGGCGGACGCGAGCGGGCCGGAACGCGGCTCGTCGCGCTGGACGTTGACCGGCACGGCGTTCTGCGGCCGGTCCTGCCCGGGCACGGGCAGACGGTCGGCGGGCCATACCGGTGCGGGCAACGGCCGCGCGGGCACGTCCTCCACGACCGAGCCGACCACCTCACCGAGGGGCTCCGCCACACCGTGAACGACCTGTCCCGCGGCCCCTGCGACGGGCTCCACGACGGGCCTGGCCACATGCTCCACGGTCGGCTCGACAACGCGCTCCACCGCCTGCCCGACCGCCTGCTCGACGGCCGGCTTCGTGACGCGCTGCGCAACAGGATCCGTGACAGGTTCCGTGACGGGCTTGAGGGCCCGCTCGGCGGCCTCGGCTTGCTCGGTTCGCCCAGCGTGTTCGGCGCCCGGGCTGAGCGGCTCGGCCGCACCCTCGGTCACCGGCTCCGCGACGTCACGGAGCTGACCGGCCGGACCGGCGGCAGGGGCGACTTGCTCCAGCGAGGAGCCCACGCCCGACTGCTCCGCCGCGTGCGCCTGACCGCCGAGAACGAACCCCAGCACCAGCAGCCCGCCCACGAGCAGCAACACACGCACCGCGTGCACCGCATGCCGACCGGCCGCACGGCGCACGAGGCGCCCGGCGGCACGAGGCTGAGCAGCGGTGACAGTCAAAATGGGGCGAGCCCTCCCAGTTACGGAACATGGCCCTCCACGGGCAACGGGGACGATGCTTGCACGAGCCTCCCGGGGTCACGCAAGTCCCTTGTTACTGATGAGTCGCCATGTCCGGTATGGGCAGTGGCCTTTTCTCGATCGCCGCGGCCATCACTTCCGGGAACAGGTCGGGCGTGCAGGCGAACGCAGGCGCACCCAGTGCCGCCAGGGCCGCCGCGTGCTCACGGTCGTACGCAGGTGCTCCCTCGTCGGAGAGCGCGAGCAGCGCGACGAACTGAACTCCCGACGCCTTCATCGCCGCGACCCGCTTCAGCATCTCGTCCCGTATGCCGCCTTCGTACAGATCACTGATGAGCACGACGACGGTGTCGGCAGGCCGGGTGATCTGCGACTGGCAGTAGGCGAGCGCCCTGTTGATGTCCGTGCCGCCGCCGAGCTGAGTGCCGAACAGGACGTCCACCGGGTCGTCAAGTTGGTCCGTCAGATCGACGACCGCCGTGTCGAAGACCACGAGCCGCGTCGCGATCGACCGCATCGAGGCGAGCACCGCTCCGAACACCGAGGCGTAGACGACGGATGCCGCCATCGACCCGGACTGGTCGATGCAGAGGACGACGTCCTTCTTCACTGCCTGGGACGCGCGGCCGTAGCCGATCAGCCGCTCGGGCACGACGGTGTTGAACTCGGGGAGGTAGTTCTTCAGGTTCGCCCGGATCGTGCGGTCCCAGTCGATGTCCCGGTGGCGTGGGCGGTTGATGCGCGCGCTGCGGTCGAGCGCGCCGGTGAGGGTCGCGCGGGTGCGGGTGGCCAGCCGCTTCTCCAGATCGTCGACGACCTTGCGGACGACCGCGCGGGCGGTTTCCTTCGTCGTCTCGGGCATCGCCTTGCTGAGGGAGAGCAGCGTCCCGACGAGGTGGACGTCCGCCTCGACGGCCTCCAGCATCTCCGGCTCCAGCAGCAGCGTGCGCAGACCGAGCCGGTCGATCGCGTCTCGCTGCATGACCTGGACGACGGAGCTCGGGAAGTACGTACGGATGTCGCCCAGCCAGCGCGCCACATTGGGCGCCGACCCCTCCAGGCCGGCCGATCGCTTTCCGCTCCCGCGCTCCTGACCGCTCCCCGGGCCGTAGAGCGCGCCCAGGGCTCCGTCCATCGCGGCGTCCGTCCCGGCCAGGGTGCAGCCAGTACCCTCGGCCGCGCCCCCGCCGAGGACCAGCCGCCAGCGCCGCAGCCGCTCGTCGGATGCCATGTCCACCACGGTCTCCGGCGTTGTCATACGTGCTCCCCCTCCAGGATCAGCCGCAGTACGGGCAGCACCGCGTCCGCCCGCTCCTCGTCGAGCCCGGCCCCGAATCCGGGCACGCCCCCTTCACCCCGCACCGGTCCACCGGCGGCGGCCGGGCCGCGCCGCACCAGCTCGCCCAAGGTGCGGCGTACGCCCGGCTCGTACGCCGAGAACGTGCGCCGCAGCAGCGGCAGTACGTCGGTGAACGCGTCCGCCGGGACGGATGCCAGCCAGGCGTCGACGAGTCCGAGGAGCCGCTCGTCGTGGACCAGGAGCATCCCGCCTCCCGACGCCCCGCCGACGAAGCCCTCGATCCAGGCCGCGGCGTCGGCGGGCGGGGTGCCCGGCGAGAGCGCCAGGCTCATCAGCCGCGCGGCCTCGTCCTCGGCGAGCCGCCCGTCGTCCAGCAGCAGCCGGGCCGCGCGCCCTCGGATCACCCCGGGGACGGCGTCCCGCACCGCGAGCTTGCGCAGGACGCCCGACCAGCGGCCGCTGAGCTCCTCGGACTTCGGAAGCAGTGCGATCGCCGTGTGGACGCCGTCGAGATGGCCGCGCATCTCGGCGGAGCCGTCCGCGTCGAGCCCGGTGCAGGCGGGCGGCAGTCCGACGCAGACGCGCTCGGCGAGACCGGCCGCGACCTCGCCGAGGGCCGCGGTGTCCGTCGCGCGCACGTCCCCGTAGCGCAGGGAGCGGGCGAGCGCGGGCAGGGCCTGGGCGAGGTGGCCGACGTCCGCGTCCAGGGCGGCCCGGTCGGCGAGGGCCTTCATCACGACGGGGAGCGCGTCGGGCAGTTCGGCCAGGAGACACCGCTCCGCAAGCGACGTGACGTCGGCGAGCGCGGTCGCCGACGCGGCCTGTCCCTCGGCCTTGGCGGTGGCGGCGGAGAGCACCGTGGTGCCCCAGACGCCCGCCTCGGCGACCTTGACGTACAGCTCGGGGTCCCAGCGCAGCCGCCACGTCTCCCGGAACGTCCCGGTCGATCCGCGCCCCGCCGCCGGTGTGCCCCAGCCGACGCCCAGGAGCCGAAGCCGGTGCAGCAGCCGGCTTCGCTCCGCGTCGGTCTCCTTGCGCAGGTCGAGCTCCAACTCCCGCTCCAGCAGCTCCGGTTTGAGCCGCAGGGTGCGATGGAGGCGGGTCAGGTCGCGCTGCAGCGGTACGGCCGGGGCCGTGTCCGGGACCTCACCGAGCACATCGCCGGTGATCAGCTCGTCCTGGATCAGTCCGAGCGGCACATCGGAGCCGTCGCACATCACAGCCCGGATCGCGTCGGTCGTCTCGCTCAGTCCGGCGAGCGGGCGGGCGCGCATCGCGGCGAGCGTCTCCGCGAGCCGGACGGCCTCGATGACATGGGCCGAGGAGACCATCCGGTCCTCGTCCCTGAGCAGTCCGGCGACCTTGGTCATCCAGCGCTCGACGGGGCGGTCGGGGGCGCTGAACAGGTGCGCGTACCAGCCCGGTGAGTCGATTCCGGCGCCGTATCCGCTGTGCCGGGCGAGCCTGCGGTGCGTCCAGGGCACCCAGGTCATCTCGGTCCTGACCTTGGGCAGGCCCTTGAGCAGCGCGCGGTCCGCGGTGGCCGTCGACTTCCCGGTCAGCGCGGGGACGTGCCAGGCGCCGCAGACGACGGCGACCTCGTCCCCGAACTCCTTGCGTGCCGCCCGCAGCTGGATCCGCATATGGGCCTCTCGGACGAGGTCGCGGGTGTGGCCGCCGTGTCCGTACGTCTCGCGGAGCGCGGCCATGGCCTCGCCGAGCACGGCGAACGGCGCGAGCGGGTCGGCCTCGTCCGCGCCGCCCGCCGAGGATGCGGCGCCGCGGTGCTCGATCACGTCCTCCCACCAGCGCTCGGGGTCGTCGTATCCGGCGGCCTCGGCAAGCACTGCGACCGGGTCGATCCGCAGGGTCGCCTCGCCGTCGGCGACTTCGTCGTCATCGCCCCAGGTGGGATCGGTGGCGGCCGCCAGGGAGTGCGCGGCGGGCAGGTCGATGAAGCGCACAGGCACCTCGTGCGCCAGCGCCCAGCGGATCGCGACCCACTCCGGGGAGAACTCGGCGAGTGGCCAGAACGCGGCCCGGCCCGGGTCGTCCACGGCGTGGGCGAGCAGCGCGACCGGCGGGGCCATGCCTTCGTCGGCAGCGAGCGGCAGCAGCACGTCCCCCTCGGGCGGCCCCTCGATCAGCAGCGCCCTGGGCACCGCCGAATCCAGCGCGGCCCGCACCGCCCTCGCGGATCCGGGCCCGTGATGCCGCACCCCGAGCACGAGCGGACCGTCACCGGGCCATGTCCTCTCCGCGCCTGCGGCTGTGACATGCGCCGGGACCGCGGGCCGTACGGGCGTCGCCGTCCGTGAGGTCATGCGCTCACCTCGCGGCAGGCGCGGTAGAAGTCCTTCCAGCCGTCCCGCTCGCGAACGACCGTCTCCAGGTACTCCTGCCAGATGACGCGGTCCGCCGCCGGGTCACGGACGACCGCTCCGAGGATGCCGGCCGCCACGTCGCCCGGCCTCAGCACTCCGTCGCCGAAGTGCGCCGCGAGCGCCAGCCCGTTGGTGACGACGGAGATCGCTTCGGCCGTGGACAGCGTCCCCGAAGGGGACTTGAGCTTCGTGCGCCCGTCCGCGGTGACGCCGTCGCGCAGCTCACGGAAGACCGTGACGACGCGGCGGATCTCGTCGGCGCCCTCGGGTGCGGCGGGCAGTTCGAGCGAGCGCCCTATCTGGTCGACGCGCCGGGAGACGATGTCGACCTCCGCCTCCGGGGTCGCGGGCAGCGGCAGGACCACGGTGTTGAAACGGCGGCGCAGCGCGCTCGACAGATCGTTGACCCCGCGGTCGCGGTCATTGGCGGTGGCGATGAGGTTGAAGCCGCGGACGGCCTGCACTTCCTGGCCCAGCTCCGGGATGGGCAGGGTCTTCTCCGACAGGATCGTGATGAGCGTGTCCTGCACGTCCGCCGGGATGCGGGTGAGCTCCTCGACACGCGCGGTCATGCCTTCCGACATCGCGCGCATGACGGGGCTGGGCACCAGCGCGTCGCGGCTGGGGCCGTGGGCGAGCAGCTGGGCGTAGTTCCACCCGTACCGGATGGCTTCCTCGGGCGTGCCCGCCGTCCCCTGCACGAGCAGCGTGGAGTCCCCGCTGACGGCCGCGGCGAGATGCTCGGAGACCCAGGTCTTGGCGGTGCCGGGAACGCCGAGGAGGAGCAGCGCGCGATCGGTGACGAGCGTGGTGACGGCGACCTCGACGATCCGGCGCGGTCCCACGTACTTGGGCGTGATCACGGTCCCGTCGGGCAGCGTGCCGCCGAGCAGATAGGTGGCCACGGCCCACGGCGACAGCTGCCAGCGGGCCGGCCGCGGCCGGTCGTCGGACGCCGCCAGTGCCTTGAGTTCGTCGGCGAAGGCGTCCTCGGCATGGGGCCGCAGGGCCTCGGTGCCGGTGGCTGCGCTGGTTTCGGGCACGGTCATGGATCCCCCTCCAGATCGATCGACCGGATGTGGGTTCCACCGTGCACCATGCCACTGACAATCGGTCGTTTCCGCAGGCCGGAGCCGTGATCGGGGGCTGAAGCAGGGGGCGTTGGAGCCGAGTTGCCGGTGATCGCGGACATCGCGGTGCGGTGTCGCGGCCTCGACTCCTGTCCCGGACTCCTCGGTCCGAGGATTCCGCAGGTCAGGGCCGATTGTCAGTGGGGACCCCTAGCGTCTCTCGCATGAATCAGCAGGGGGTGCGCTGGACGGCGGAACAGGTGCTGGCTCTGGCTCCTGATGCCTCGTCACGCAAGGCGGGAAGCAAGCTCGGTGCGGCCGGGCCGTGGTCCGATGCGGGCAGCAGCGGCTCGGGGGCCGTCTGGGGCCTGTGCAAGGGCAGCGGCAGCAGGCCGTACCAGACCATCGTGGACACAACGGGACCGGCGTACAAGTGCAGTTGTCCGAGCCGGAAGTTCCCGTGCAAGCACGCGCTCGGGCTGCTGCTGCTCTGGGCGGGCGACGACGAGACCGTCCGGGACTCCGAGGTGCCGGGCTGGGCCGACGAGTGGCTTGCGGGTCGCCGCAAGCGCACGGCGGAGAAGGAGGAGCGGGCTGCGGGCGAGGGGCCGTCCGCGAAGACCGCGGACCCGGAGGCGGCGCGGCGCAGGGCGGAGCGCCGGGCGGGCCGTATCACCGCGGGGGCGACGGAGCTGGAGCAGCGGCTTGCGGATCTCGTGCGCGGCGGTCTGGCCTCGGCGGAGCAGTCGGGATACGGCCTGTGGGAGGAGACAGCCGCCCGCATGGTCGACGCACAGGCTCCCGGACTGGCCGGACGCGTAAGGGAGCTGGGTGCCATACCGGGTTCCGGGCCCGGCTGGCCCGTGCGCCTGCTGGAGGAGAGCGCCCTTGTGCATCTCCTCGACCGTGCCTGGCTGGGCATCGAGCGGCTGCCGGAACCCTTGGCCGCGACCGTGCGGACGAGGGTCGGACTGACCGTGCCCGCCGAAGGGCCGGCGGTCAGGGACGACTGGCTGGTGCTCGCGCAGTACGACTCCGCCGACGCCAAGATCACCACACGGCGCATCTGGCTCTACGGGCGGGAGACCGGGCGGACGGCGCTGCTGCTCTCCTTCGGCGCGGCCGGCCGCGCACCGCAGCAGGCCCTGCCCGCGGGCCTGATGATCGACGCCGAACTGGTGCCGTACGCGGGCGCGGGGCAGCTGCGGGCCGACCTGGGCGAGCAGTTCGGCGCCCCCGTCCCGATCAAGGCGCCGCCACCGGGCGGATCCACGGGCGACGCGCTCGCCGCGTACGGGGCGGCCCTGCGCGAGGACCCATGGCTCGATTCCTGGCCGGTCACGCTGACCGGTGTCATACCGGTCCCGGCGGACGACGGATGGCAACTGGCCGACGCGGACGGGGGGTCCGCACTGCCGGTCGCCCCCACCGCACTGTCCCGGCCGGGGCTGTGGAAACTCGCCGCACTCTCCGGCGGCAGCCCGGTCACCGTCTTCGGCGAATGCGGTCACCGGGGCTTCACACCGCTGGCCGCCTGGTCCGACGAGACCCCCGAGACGGTCACCCTCACCTGAACGCACCACGGAGGACCGATGACCAGCACCACCCGCACGACCGTCTGGGAAGAGCTCGTGACCTCCGCTCTTCTCGGCACCGACCGGCGGACGCCGCCGGCTGACGTCCTGACGCCCGGCACAGAGGCGCCCGTCGCGCTGCTGGACGCGGCCGCGCTGCACACCGTGCGGCGGAGAGCCGGGCTACGGCCCGCGCCGGCCGGGCCGCGGCCGGAGCCCGCACCGCACGACGACCGCCGTGCCCTGCCCGAGCCCGCCCGGCGGAGACTCGCCCTGCTACTGGCCGACCGGGCCGCGCCCACGGGCGCGGGAGGCCGCCGCGGCACGGCGCCCGACCTCACGGAACTGCTGCCGCAGTGGCTCGCCGCGGCCAACGAGCACGGTTACCGCGCCCCGGCCTCGGCGCTGCCCGCCCTGCTCGACGCGGCCCGCGCCCGCACCGATCTGCGGCCCCTCGCCCTGCGCTTCGCAGGTCCGCGCGGCCTCTGGCTCGCCCGGCTCAACGCGGACTGGAAGTTCGCCCTGCGCGGCACCTGGGGGTCCTCCCGGACCGGAGGCTCCGAGGGAGGTTCCGCCCTGCCCGCACCGGAGGACACGGGGGCTGTCCGGCGGCTGTGGGAGGAGGGCCTGTTCGCCGAGCGGGTCGCCCTGCTCGCCTCCGTACGCGCTCACGATCCGGCTGCGGCGCTCGCACTGCTCACCGGCACCTGGCCGACCGAGCGCGCGGAGGACCGGCTGATGTTCCTGGACTCGCTGCGTACAGGGCTGTCCGACGCGGACGAGCCGTTCCTGGAGCAGGCGCTGTCCGACCGCAGCCGCAATGTCCGGACGACCGCGGCCGAGCTGCTGTCCGCGCTGCCGCGCTCCGCGCTCGCCGGCCGGATGGCCGCGCGGGCCGTCAGCTGCATCGGACCGGACCGCGCGGAGGGCACGGCGGGGATCGCGGTCGAGGCGCCGCACGAATGCGATCCGGCGATGCAGCGCGACGGGGTCGTCCCGACGCCGCCGTCCGGACGGGGCGAACGGTCCTGGTGGCTAGGGCAGTTGGTGGAGGCCGCGCCGCTGTCCACCTGGCCGGAGCGGCTCGGCGGGCGCACCCCCGAGGAGATCGTGGCCCTGCCCGTCGCCGACGACTGGGGCGACGAGCTGCACGCGGCGTGGTGCCGGGCGGCAGTGCGGCAGCGGGACCCGGAATGGGCCCGCGCCCTGCTCGGCGCCCCGTCCGCGCCGCCGTCGACCGGACCCGGGACGTCATCGCTGGCGGAGCGGGCGAAGCTGCTGGCGACACTGCCGGAAGAGGAGCGGGCGGAGTGGGTCGCCGCGTTCATATCCGCGCACGGTCTGTCGGAGGCGTTCCAGCTGCTCGGTGTCTGCGCGGTGCCCTGGGCCGAGCCGCTCGGCCGCGCGGTGGTCGACGCACTGGACATCGCGCGGGACGCGGGGAGCTACCCGTGGAGCTTCAGCGGCGTCATGGGCCTCGCCGAGCGCTGCCTCGACCCGGCGGAGGCGAGCCGCCTCGACCTCCTCACCGCCACCCCGGACGAACCGGAGGGCGGCTCCCCAGGCGCGGGCGGCTACTGGTCCGAGGCCTTCCAACGCCTCGTCTCGACGCTGCGGCTCCGCGCGACGATGCACTCGGAACTGCACCCGTAGCCGACGACAGGGGGTTCGTACGGGCGGCTCCCGTCCCACCGGCACAACACCCACACCAGTGGCAGCCGCGGGACGCGGACCCGCACCCACACCAGTGGCAGCCGCCCCAGGGATCGGTCAGGCGTCCGCCGCCTGGCGAACGTTCGCGTTCACCCAGTCCACGATCGACGCCGTCGTCGCGCCCGGGGTGAAGATCTCCGCGACGCCCTTCTCCTTCAGCGGGGCGATGTCCGCCTCCGGAATGATGCCGCCGCCGAAGACCTTGATGTCCTCCGCGTCGCGCTCCTTCAGCAGCTCGAGCACCTTCGCGAAGAGCGTGTTGTGCGCGCCGGAGAGGATGGAGAGGCCGATCGCGTCGGCGTCCTCCTGGATCGCGGTGTCCACGATCTGCTCGGGGGTCTGGTGCAGCCCGGTGTAGATGACCTCCATACCGGCATCCCGCAGCGCCCGAGCGATCACCTTCGCGCCGCGATCGTGGCCGTCGAGACCCGGCTTGGCCACCACCACGCGGATCGGACCGGTCACACCCATCACTGCCTCCACATACCGACTGCGCCGTCATTGGCACGGGTCCCCACGCCTGTACGGGCCGGGGAGGTGAACGAACGTTATCTCCAGCATCCCGCAACCTGCCGTTTCGCGGCGGATAGCGAGGGGGAAATCACACGTGGGACATATTCGCTGTGCGTCGTACCCGCATCGTGCACCACCCAGTCGCAGCCGGGGCGATCGCAAGGGGAGCCGCTACTCGGTCGCCGTACCACCGTGCCGCCAGCCGTGCGGCGCGGCGGTAGGGCCTGTCGGCAGCCCCATGAGGGCATACGGGGGACGGAGCCGTCGACCCGTGCGCCATTCGGGAGGTCGGCCATGGGTTTCGTGCCGCTCTTGCGGATACGGCTGTCGATCGCGCTGCTCCGGGCCACCGCCCTTGAGCTGGCGATCCTCGCCGGGCATCTGATCCTGTACCCATCGGGCATCTCCCATGAGCGCCAAGCCCCGCTGCCGCCGTCCGGCCCGGCATCACCGCCGTCCGGCCCGGCGTCATCGCCGTCATCAGCGCCTACGACCCTGCCGACCACCGGGGACCCGTCGCGTCCCCCCGCCGTCCTGCTGCACGGCTTCGTCGACAACCGCTCCGTCTTCCTCCTGCTGCGCCGCTCCCTCTCCCGGCACGGCTGGCACCACCTGGAGTCGCTCAACTACTCCCCGCTGACGTGCGACATACGGACGGCAGCCGAGCTGCTCGGCCGCCACATCGAGGAGATCTGCGAGCGCACCGGCCATCGTGAGGTCGACATCGTCGGGCACAGCCTCGGCGGCCTGATCGCCCGCTACTACGTCCAGCGGCTCGGCGGAGACCGCCGCGTGCGCACCCTCGTCACCCTCGGCACTCCCCATTCGGGCACCAGCGTCGCCCCGCTCGCGAGCGCGCACCCCATCGTGCGCCAGATGCGCCCAGGCTCCCCCGTGCTCGAAGAGCTGCGACAGCCCGCCCCAGGGTGCCGGACGCGGTTCGTCAGCTTCTGGAGCGATCTCGACCAGCTGATGGTGCCGCTCGAGACGGCCTGCCTGAAGCACCCCGATCTTCTCGTGCGGAACGTCCGTGTGAGCGGCATCGGCCATCTCGCGCTGCCCGTCCATCCCGCCGTCGCGGCAGGCGTCCGTGAGGCGCTCGAATCGTCCGACGCGGAGGCCGGGGCCTCGGGCGCCGTTTCGGTCGCCTGAAGTCGAACAACAGTCGAACGTAAGGCCAAAGCTGTGCCCGCAGTCCGCCGAAAGGCGGCCGAATGCCCGTTTCCCGTTCCTTCAAAACCTGCTGAAGATTGTCGGCGTCGCATACCGCCGGGTACAGTCGCGCCACTGCTTTGCCTCTGGGACCCCCGCCGTGGGGTGGCCCCCAGATCCTGGTCCTGCTGCCGAGGCGAGAGAGAAGTTGGTGAACGACCAGCACCCCAACGCCGGGTACGACGCGTACGCCACCGGCAGCTTCGACACCGACCCGCTCTTCGGCGCCCTGCCGGGCAGTTACGAAGCGGGACACAGCGGACACAGCGGGCAGTACGACGCGACGCAGTGGAACACGGGCTCCGCGACGGGTTACGAGACCTTCGACGCGCAGGCGCACCAGCAGGCATACCCGCAGCAGTACGACACCACCCACTACGACGCCACGGGCCAGTGGGACGCCAACGCCTGGAACCAGGCAGGACAGTTCGCGACAGGGCAGTACGAAACGGCCGCGGCCACCTTCGCGTACGACACGACCGGCCAATGGCCGGCGGCCGGGTACGGCACGGCATCGGCGTACGAAACGGGCGCGTATGACGCCACCGCCTGGAACTCCGGCGCGGAGGTCCCGGCGGAAGCCACGGCCGTATATCCGCAGTACGCCGACACCCAGCAGTACGCCGACGTCCAGCAGTACGCCGAGCACATCGGGTACGCGGAGCAGCACCTCGATCACACGGAGCACGCAGAGCACACAGAGCCTGCGGAGTACGCCGAGTATCCGGTGCACGACGGCCACCAGGACCTCACCGAGGCCGTCATCCCTGAACAGTTCTCCCCCGCGGACGAGTTCGACGTCGACACCGCGGCCGCGACCGGTTCGGACTACGAGTCCGAAGCCGACCACGCCGCCGACTACGGCTACGAGTCCGAGGGCGACCATGCCGACTACGAAGCCGACTACGACGCCGACACCGAGCTTGACGCCGACGCCGACACCGCCACCGCGCCCGCCGTCGTCCTCTCCCCCGCCGCCGTACCGGTCCGCCCCGTACGCCGGGCCGGCGGCAGCCGCGGACGTCGCCGTACCCCCGCCAAGCGCTCCGCGCTCCTCACCGTCGCCGTACCCTCCGTCTGCGTGATGGGCGTCGCCGGTGTCGCCGCCGCCTCGGTCGGTGGGCTCACCGGCGGCGAGACGAAGGACGCCGACACCGCGGTCACGGCAGCCGATCCGTCATCCGTGAAACCCGTCGCCGCGAACAACAAGCTGGACACCCAGCTGGCGGCGCTCAGCGCAGACGCCCGCGACTTCGGTGACCGCGCCAGCCGCACGCAGGAGCGCATCGACCTCAAGGAGCGCCAGGAGGCCGAGCGCAAGAAGCGCGAGGCGGAGGCCGCCCGGCGCGAGGCACTGCGACCCAAGTTCGCCCTGCCGGTCGCTCAGCACGGGCTGAGTGCGTACTACGGCCAGGCGGGCGTCAACTGGATGTCCATGCACACCGGTATCGACTTCCCCGTCTCGTACGGGACGCCGGTGATGGCTGCGACGGACGGCACCGTGCGCACCCAGTGGAACAGCGCGTACGGGAACATGGCGATCGTGACCGCCGCCGACGGCACGGAGACCTGGTACTGCCACCTCAGCAGCACCAAGATCCGCTCGGGATCGGTCAAGGCCGGCGAGGTCATTGCGTACTCGGGAAACTCGGGCAACTCCACCGGCCCGCACCTGCACTTCGAGGTCCGGCCGGGCGGCGGGTCCGCGATCGACCCGCTGTCGTGGCTGCGCAGCCACGGCCTCAGCCCGACCTAGGCCTGTCCGAGCCGCACCGCGGTCCGAGTTCCGGCTCCGGCTCCGGCTCCGGCTCCGGCTCCGGCCAGCGCACCTGCCCCTGGCCCCGGGGCGGAAGCCGAGCCCCCGCCCCCGAACCGCTTCTTAGAGCTTTTCGACCGGTGCGTACCGCAGAAGCAGCCGCTTCGGCTTGGTGTCACCGAAGTCGATCGTCGCCTGTGCGTCCGCACCCGAGCCGGTCACCGCCATCACGGTCCCCAGTCCGAACTGGTCGTGCGTGACCCGGTCCCCGATCGCCAGCGCGATCACCGGCTTGTCCGTCGTACGCCGCGTGGCGAAGCCCGAAGGGCCGGAGCGCGACCGGGACGACGAGAGCGAAGACGTGATCCCGGACGTCGGGCCGGCGGGCGCCGCCATGGGGCCGGTGCGCTTCCACTGCAGATGCGCGTCCGGGATCTCCTCCAGGAACCGCGACGGCGGGTTGTACGCGGGCTGGCCCCAGGCGCTCCGCATCGACGACCGCGTCAGATAGAGCCGCTCGCGGGCGCGTGTGATGCCCACGTACGCGAGGCGGCGCTCCTCCTCCAGCTCCTTCGTCTGGCCGAGCGCGCGCATGTGCGGGAAGACGCCGTCCTCCATGCCGGTGAGGAACACGACCGGGAACTCCAGGCCCTTCGCCGTGTGCAGCGTCATCAGCGTGATGACACCGGTGCCTTCCTCGTCCTCGTCGGGGATCTGGTCGGAGTCGGCGACGAGCGCGACCTGCTCCAGGAACTCGGCCAGCGTGCCCGCAGCCGCCCCTTCCCGCCCGCCGGGCTCCGCGCGCTCCTGCTCGAATTCGAGGGCGACCGCCGCCAGCTCCTGCAGGTTCTCGATACGGGTCTCGTCCTGCGGGTCGGTCGAGGCCTGCAACTCGGCCAGGTAACCGGTCCGTTCGAGGACGGCCTCCAGAACCGTCGCCGGGCCGGCGCCCGATTCGACGATCGTCCCGAGCTCCTCCATCAGTACGTTGAAGCGCTTGACGGCATTGGCGGAGCGGGCCGCCATGCCGTACGCCTCGTCGACGCGGCGCAGCGCCTGCGGGAAGGTGATCTTCTCCCTGAGCGCCAGGGAGTCGATCATCGCCTCCGCCCGGTCGCCGATGCCGCGCTTGGGCACATTCAGGATCCGGCGCAGCGGGACGTTGTCCTCCGGGTTGGCCAGCACCCGCAGGTACGCCAGCACGTCCCGGACCTCCTTGCGCTCGTAGAAGCGCACGCCGCCGACGACCTTGTAGGGCAGGCCGACGCGGATGAAGATCTCTTCGAAGACACGGGACTGCGCGTTCGTCCGGTAGAAGACCGCTACATCGCCGGCCTTGGCACTGCCCGCGTCCGTCAGCCGGTCGATCTCGTCGGCGACGAACTGGGCCTCGTCGTGCTCGGTGTCGGCGACATAGCCGGTGATCTGCGCGCCCGCGCCCGCATTCGTCCACAGGTTCTTGGGGCGGCGGCTCTCGTTGCGCTCGATGACGGCGTTGGCCGCGGAGAGAATCGTCTGGGTCGAGCGGTAGTTCTGCTCGAGCAGGATCGTCGTCGCGTCCGGGTAGTCCTCCTCGAACTGGAGGATGTTACGGATCGTGGCACCGCGGAAGGCGTAGATCGACTGGTCGGCGTCGCCCACGACGCACAGCTCGGCCGGCTCCAGGTCCTCGTACCCCGTCCCGACCAGCTCGCGGACCAGCGTGTACTGGGCGTGGTTGGTGTCCTGGTACTCGTCGACGAGGACATGGCGGAACCGGCGCCGGTAGTGCTCGGCGACGTCCGGGAACGCCTGGAGCAGATGGACGGTGGTCATGATGATGTCGTCGAAGTCCAGCGCGTTGGCCTCGCGCAGCCGCGCCTGGTACATCCGGTAGGCCTCGGCCAGCGTCTTCTCGAAACCGTCGGCGGCCTGGTCGGCGAAGGTCTCCTCGTCGATCAGCTCGTTCTTCAGGTTCGAGATCTTGGCGCTGAAGGACTTCGGCGGGTAGCGCTTCGGGTCGAGGTCCAGATCACGGCAGACCAGGGCCATCAGCCGCTTGGAGTCGGCGGCGTCGTAGATCGAGAACGACGACGTGAAGCCGAGCTTCTTGCTCTCGCGGCGCAGGATGCGGACGCAGGCGCTGTGGAAGGTGGAGACCCACATGGCGTTGGCGCGCGGGCCGACGAGGTGCTCCACGCGCTCCTTCATCTCGCCCGCGGCCTTGTTCGTGAACGTGATCGCCAGTATCTGGCCGGGGTGCACATGGCGGGTCGCCAGCAGATGGGCGATCCGGTGGGTCAGCACCCGGGTCTTGCCCGAGCCGGCACCGGCGACGATGAGCAGCGGCGAGCCCTGGTGCACGACGGCGGCACGCTGCTGCTCGTTCAGCCCCTCGAGCAGCGCGGCCGGGTCCACGGCGGGGCGCGGCGCCCCGTCCCGGTAGTACGCGTCGCGGGCCGGAGGCGCGTCGAAAGCGCCCTCGAAGAGGTCGTGCGGGACCTCCTCGTGGGGCGGGTGCTCGTCGTGCTCGTCGGGCTCGGGCGGCGGGTGCTCCTCCGGGGCCGAGGTGCGCTGGAGGTCCGCCAGGAAGCTGTCATCAAAGAGGCTGCTCATCGCTCTATGAGTCTAGGCCGCCCCACTGACAGCCCGCCGCCGCCTTCACCACACTCACCGTGCCGGAGCGGAACGCCTCTTCTTGCCCGAGCGCAACGCCTCTCGCTGCCCGAGCAGAAGCAGGGACCGTGCCCGAGCAGCAGCACGCACCGTGCCGGAGCGCACACAGGAACCGATCACATACTGTCACGTCTCGGCCACGACACGCCAAGGTCACGGAAATGTATCGGGCATATCGAACATCGTCCTTCACAGCAGCACCACAGTTTGGCTAGCCTGCTCGCCCAGGCGGCCCGTACTGCCAACGGCGACCTACGCCAATCGGGCAGCCTGCGCCGAATCCGGCCTCCCGCAGGGGAGTTCGGAACCGGGGACCCACCAGACATGTACAACTGGGGTGAATCGGGCCGCACTCCACTCGGCCCGTAGGACAGCCTTCCGTTCCGTCCGAACCCGACAGCTAACCCGGTAGGCGGTCCACGGAAGGAGATGCCGGCCTTGGCGTCGCATCGCAAGCCGCGCAGCCGCACTCGTACGAATTCATCCGCCGTCGGGTTCACGACGGCCGCCCTCGCGGGCGTGACGCTGCTCTCGACCCAGAACGCGACAGCCGAACCGAAGCCGAGCATCGAAGAGGTCCAGAAGAAGGTCGACGACCTGTACCGGCAGGCGGGCTCCGCGACCCAGGACTACAACCGGGCGCAGGAGGCCACCGAGAAGCAGCGCCGCGCGGTGGACACGATCCTCGACGACGTCGCCAAGCGCACGGACTCCCTCAACGAGTCCCGCCGGGCCCTCGGTTCGTACGCGGCCGCCCAGTACCGTACGGGTGCGGTGGCCCCGACCGCCGCGCTGCTTTTCGCCGACAGCCCGCAGGCGTACTTCGACCAGACGCAGCTGATGGACCGGCTGACCGACCAGCAGCGCAGCGCCATCGCCGACTTCGAGACCCAGCAGGCCGCGGCGGCGAAGCAGCGCGCGCGGGCGACCAAGAGCCTGGAGTCGCTGACCGCTTCGCAGCAGACGCTGCGTGAGAGCAAGCAGACCGTCCAGAAGAAGCTCGCCGAGGCGCGGGCGCTGCTGTCCGAGCTGACCGCCGAGGAGAAGGCGCGGCTCGAGGCGCTGGAGCGGCAGCGGGAGGAAGAGGCCCGCCGCAAGGCCGAGGCACAGGCCAAGGCGGAAGCCGAGGCGGAGGCGGAGCGGCTGCGCCAGGAGCGCGCGCAGCAGGAGCAGGCGCAGAACCAGGACACGGGTACCGGCACGGACACGGGTACCGGCACGGGCACGGGCACGGGTACCGGCACCGCCCCCGACTCGTACGCGGCCAAGGCCGAGAAGGTCCTCTCCTTCGCCCGCGCCCAGATCGGCAAGCCGTACGTCTGGGGCGCGACCGGCCCCAGTTCGTACGACTGCTCCGGGCTCACCCAGGCCGCCTGGAAGGCGGCCGGCGTCGATCTGCCCCGGACCACCTGGGACCAGGTGGAGGTCGGACAGCGGGTGGCGACGAACGATCTCCTCCCGGGTGATCTGGTCTTCTTCTACGACGACATCAGCCACGTCGGCATCTACATCGGCGACGGCATGATGATCCACGCCCCGAAGCCGGGCACGAACGTCCGCGAGGAGTCGATCTACTACATGCCGATCTACGGGAGCGTCCGCCCCGCCTAGAGGGCGTGCCGAGCAGACTTGCGGAAGCCGGGCTTGCGGAAGCCCGGCTTGCGGAAGCCCGGCTTGCGGAAGTCGCGCTTACGGAAGTAGCGCCGGTGGAAGCCGCCGCCCGGTGCGGGACTCACGCCGCAACCGGCCATTGGCCAAGGGGAGTTGCGGCATGAGCGGCTCGGGCTCGGCCGACCGGCGCGGACCCCGGAACCCCCGGGTCGCCCGGAATCCCCCGGGCCCCCGGGCCCCCGGGCGCATCACGTCCACAGCGTCGCAATGAAGATGTTCGCCAGCGTCAGCGCGCCCACCGTCGCGAACACCCCCTTGTCCACCTTCTCCTCGTCCCGCTTGACGTAGACCAGCGCGAGGATCACCACGAGCAACGCGAGCTTGATGCCGATCTTGAGGTTGTTCACCGGCTGGTCGTCCGCCTGATTCAGCCCCACCAGCACCACGCCCGTGACCAGCATGGTCAGCGCACCGTGCAGCATCGCGGGCGTGAAGCGCGCCGTCCCCTCGCCCATCGCCTTCATCTGGGTCAGGAAGCCGCCGAGCAGCGCCGCGATACCGATGATGTGCAGGGCTACGAAGACATTGATGAGTACGTCCATGGCACCGGAGCCTAGCCGTACGGTCCGAAAGTGACCCCGGCCGGTCCATCTCCCACCAATACCGGTCAGGACGCCGCCGTGTCGTCACCCGGAGGTTTAGCGTCCTGCCCCAGGCGGCCGACTCCTCACCACCGTCCCGTACCCGGACGGCAGCCGGTCGCCCCCGCCGAAAGAGCCGGCGGTGGACCGTCTCCCCTGTGCGGTCCGCCGCCGGTACCCGTACCGGCGGACCCTACGGAAGGACTGGCTCCCTCGTGGCAGCGCACCGCAAACCCAGGCAGCGCACGCTCTACGGCCCCGCCGCCCGCCTCTCCGCCACCCTCGCGCTCGCCGGCGCGGCAGCCGCCACCGCCTTCGAGGGGGCCGGGCACGCCGAACCGCTCCTCACCCCGGACGAGGTCAGGGCCAAGGCCGACAAACTGTACGAAGAGGCCGAGGAGGCGACCGAGAAGTACAACGGCGCGAAGGAGAAGGCCGACGCGGCAAAGGCCTCGGCGAACGAGCTGCGGGACGAAGCGGCACGGCGTACGGACCGGCTCAACGCCTCCCGCAACGCACTGGGTTCCCTCGCCACCGCGCAGTACCGGGCCGGCGGCATCGACCCCGCCGTGCAGCTCGTACTCAGCTCCGACCCGGCCCGTTACCTGGTGGGCGCGGAGCTCGCGGAGCGCGCCGGGGAGCGGCAGGCCACGGCGATCGCCGGGGTCCGGCGGCAGTTGAGGGAGATCGCGCAGGTCCGTTCCGAGGCGGGCGAGCGGCTCACCGAGCTTCAGGAGCGGCAGGCGGAGCTGGCGCGGCATCGCACGACGATACGGAAGAAGCTCGCGGCGGCCGAGGCCCTGCTGGCACAGCTCACCGCCGCACAGCGCGCCGCGTACAACGGCCAGGACGGCACACCGACGGGCCGCGCGGACCGGGACGCCACCAGGACCGTCCCCGGCGCACCGGCGGCCACCGCGCCCAACGCACGTGCCGCGCAGGCCGTCGCGTACGCGTACGGAGCGCTCGGCAAGCCGTACGTCTGGGGCGCGACCGGGCCCTCCGCGTACGACTGCTCTGGCCTGACCCAGGCCGCCTGGCGTGCCGCGGGCATCTCCCTCCCCCGCACGACGTACACCCAGATCAACGCGGGCCGGAGCGTCCCGCGGTCCCAACTCGCCCCCGGGGACCTGGTCTTCTTCTACTCCGGCATCTCCCATGTGGGCCTCTACATCGGCGGCGGCCGGATGATCCACGCACCGCGTCCGGGGGCGCCGGTCCGGATCGCGCCGATCGACGAAATGCCGTATGCGGGGGCGACGCGGGTCGCGTAGCATCCCGGCTTCATGGAATCGATCGCCCATGACATACAGAACTCCTCACGCACGCTGACGTTGCGTTCTCCGGACCACCGGCGGGTGGGCCCGTTCACGGTGCGGTACAACCCCGACTGGGAGATTCCGCCCGCCAATTACGCGATCCCCGACGCGGGCGCGGTCCCGTCGGCCGCCGACATCGAGGCGCTGGTCGCGCTGTTCCGGGAGCTGGACCGGGTGCCGCGGCTGGAGTTCCTGCCGTCCACCGCTCCCGGCACCGAATCCGCGCTGCTGGCGGCCGGGTTCACGGTCACCAACCGCGCACCTCTGCTGGCCTGCGCGCCCGGTGACCTCCGGGCGCCGAAGCCGGTGGACGGCATCACCGTCACCGAGCCGTCCGCACTCGCGGAGTACGTCGCCGCGGCCGGCGTCCAGCACCTCGCGTACGGCGGGACGGGCGAGCCGGCGGAGGGGGAGATCCGCTGGCTCCGGGAGGCGTCCGAGCACGGTGGCGTCGCAGCCCTCGCCACAGCGCTCGACGGCACCCCTGTCGCCGCGGGCGGCTGCTCCGTGCCGGTCGACGGCCTCAGCGAACTCGCCGGCCTCGCCGTGGCGGCCCCCTTCCGCCGGCGCGGCATCGGCGCCGTGGTCTCCGCGTTTCTGACCACGGCGGCCTTCGCCCGCGGGATCCGCACCGTGTGGCTGGAGCCGGGCGACGCCGACATCGAGCGCATCTACGAGGGCATCGGCTACCGGCGCGTGGCGGAGAAGGCGGACTTCACTCTTCCGGAGTGACGGAGCCCCCTGGCACCGCACCCCGTGGTGCCCGGCTCCTGGGAAGTGTCTTCAGAGGAACGTCGCCCGCCCGCGCGGAGCGTCCACAGCGGGTTCCACCAGCCCGTGCTCACGGCCCGGGTCAGTGACCCGCCGCCGACGGGTTCGGACCGCGTTCGTACGTGACCTGGCGGGTCAGCCAGCGGAAGACATCGGGGACCTGGCGCTTCCACTCGCCGGTGTCGTGGGCACCGCCGATCTCGAAGACGTCGACACTCGTCGGGAACTTGGCGGCGGCGCGGAGCGCAAGGCCCGATTCGTAGCCGTCGCCGCGGGCGCCGGAGACGAAGAGCGCCGTGCGCGGGGCGGTCCTGGCGGACTCCAGGATGCGCAGGGGGTTGTTGGCACGGCGCAGCTCGGGGTCGTGGGCGGCGAGGGAGGCCTTCTCGCCGGCCGGGTCGTTGTAGCCGGACAGGCTCACGCCGGCGCGGTAGCGGTCGGGGTGGGCGACGGCTAGCTTCGCCGCGCAGTGGCCGCCGGCCGAGTATCCGGCGACGGCCCAGCCGCCGGGCTTCTGCGTGGCGCGGAAGTTGTCCATGACCATCTTGCGGACGTCGACACTGAGCCACGAGTCCGCGTTGATCTTGCCCGGAATGTTGGCGCAGCCCGTGTCCGAGCGGCCGATCAGCGTGGTGCGCGGGGCGACGAGGATGAACGGCGCGACCTCGCCGCGCTCCATCATCGGCCTGAGCTGCTCCTGCACCTTGAGCGTGCCGAACCAGGCCTTGGCGGAGCCGGGATAGCCGGGCAGCATCTCGACGACCGGGAACTTCGTGTTCCGGTAGGCGGGCTGGTCGTACTGCGGAGGCAGCCAGACGTACACCTCGCCCTGGACGCCCGACACGTGCCCGGTGAGCGAGGTGACCTGCACCCCCTCCCCGACGATCGGGTCCTTGGAGCGCTTGAAGGTCTGCTTGCTCTTCGGCAGATCGGCCCAGCGGACCCCGCCCATGCCGTCCTTCCCGAGGTCCTGCGCGGTCGCGACATGGTCGCCCGTTCCCAGCAGGTCCTCCCAGCTGTCGTACAGGCCGTTGCTGTTGTTCACGGCAATGAAGACCACGAGCAGCGCGGTCGCCTGAGCGAAGCCGAGCATCATCAGCCGGACGGTGCCCCGCAGCAGGGCGGGGCCGCGCACCCGGCTCCACAGGGCCAGCGGCAGCAGTACGGCGACCACGGCCAGTGCGATCGCGGTCACGAACAAGGGCGTCCCGGTCAAACTCATCACGGACAGTCAGATGGAGCCCGACCCGCCCTGGTTGCCACGGTCGTACGGCGGTTTCATCACAGATTCCCGAATGTGCACGGCTGAATCGCGTACATGCACGGCTTCAGCACCGCGTACGTGCACGACCGCAGCACCACGCGCGTGCACGACCGCAGCACCACGCGCGTGCACGACCGCAGCACCACGCGCGTGCACGACCGCGTCACACGAGCCGGCGCGCCGTCGCCCACCGCGTCAGCTCGTGCCGGTTCGACAGCTGCAGCTTCCTCAGCACCGCCGACACGTGCGACTCCACCGTCTTCACGGAGATGAAGAGCTGCTTCGCGATCTCCTTGTACGCGTATCCGCGCGCGATGAGCCGCAGCACCTCCCGCTCGCGCTGGGTGAGCCGGTCCAGGTCCTCGTCCACCGGCGGCGCGTCCGTCGAGGCGAAGGCGTCGAGGACGAACCCGGCCAGCCGTGGCGAGAAGACCGCGTCGCCGTCCTGCACCCGGAAGATCGAGTCGACCAGGTCGGTGCCGGTGATCGTCTTGGTGACATAGCCGCGGGCACCGCCGCGGATCACACCGATGACGTCCTCGGCGGCGTCCGAGACGGACAGCGCCAGGAACCGGACCGGGCGCTCGGCGGCCGTCATCATGCTCGCGCAGCGGCGCAGCACCTCGACGCCGCCGCCGCCCGGCAGATGGACGTCGAGGAGCACCACCTCGGGGCGGGTCGCCGTGATCACGGTGACCGCCTGGTCGACGTCTGCGGCCTCGCCGACCACTTCGACGCCCGTCTCGTCGGTCCGGCCGATCTCGGCCTGGACACCGGCGCGGAACATCCGGTGGTCGTCGACGAGCACGACCCGTACACGACGCTCCGAGGTCCCACCGGCTCCGTCGGTCTGCTCGGTCATCCGTCCGCCCTCTCCATCTCAAGCTCCACTTCCGTGCCCTCACCGGGCCCGGACCGCAGGCGCGCCGTCCCGCCGTTGCGCTGCATACGGCCGATGATCGATTCTCGTACGCCCATCCGGTCCTCCGGAACCGCGTCCGGGTCGAAGCCGGGCCCCCGGTCCCGTACCGAGACGAACACCGTACGGCCCTCGACCTCCGCGTACACCCGAACGGGGCCTCCCTCGCCACCGTACTTCGCGGCATTCACCATCGCCTCGCGCGCGGCCTGCATCTGTGCGGTCAGCTTCTCGTCGAGCGGGCAATCGCCGACGACCACGACCTCCAGCGGGACGCCGTGCTTGTCCTCGACCTCGGCAGCAGCCTTCTTCACCGCGTCGGCGAGGGTGGCGGGCTCCTCGTCCTCGTCCTTGCCGGTGCCCTCCGGCCTGTACAGCCAGTTGCGCAGCTCGCGCTCCTGGGCGCGGGCGAGCCGGCGCACCTCGCCCGCGTCGTCCGCGCTGCGCTGGATCAGGGTCAGGGTGTGCAGGACGGAGTCATGAACGTGGGCGGCGACCTCGGCGCGCTCCTGGGCGCGGATGCGCATCAGCCGCTCCTCGGAGAGGTCCTGGGTCATCCGGACCAGCCAGGGACCCGCGAGCAGACCGACGCCGACGATCACGGCGATCGCCGCCGTCAGTACGTTGCCGAGCTGGGCCGCCGAGCCGCGGACGACCATGAAGACGGTCAGACCCATGCCGACCAGGGCGACGCCCGCGAGACCGCGCGCGAGCTGCAGCAGTCTGCGACGCCGGTCGTCGCCCGCCCACTGGGCCCGGCGGGCGTTGTCCGCCTGCCGCCACACCAGGACGACACCGGCCGCGATCAGCAGCACCGGCCACACATAGCGGTTGGCGGAGCCGCCCATGTCGACCTTGGCCACGAAGACGACCGCGCCGATCAACAGCGCGAACATCGCGAAGAGCTGGCCCTTGTCGGGCTTGCGCAGCCGCCGTCTGCCGTCCGGGGTCGTCTCGAACACGGGCTTCGGTTCGGCGGACCTGCCCCCCACACCGAGCGGGACGACGATCCAGAAAACCGCGTACAGCAGCGCGCCGAGCCCGTCCGCCATGAACAGGCCGAGGAAGACCAGCCGCACCCAGATCACCGGCAGCCCGAGATGCCCGGCGAGCCCGCGCGCGACACCGCCCAGCCACCGCCCGTCGGCGCTGCGGTACAGCTTGCGGACGGCGGGCTCTTCGGTCTCGGGCGGACGGGCGGCGGCGACTGGCATGCCCCGATCGTCACACGTACGTGCGGGCGCGGACATCAGGGCCGTCCCTGAGGCCACCCTGAACCTCAGGGGTCCCCCGGAGCCGGCATCGGCGCAATATCAGGGAAGGGCCAGGGTCGGGGCGGCTGCCGGCCGGGGATGCGGCCCGTCACCATGGAGTCATGACTCAGCCGACCGCTCCGCCGCCCTCGCCGCCGCCGGAGCAGCAGCCTCCGCCGGTGCTGCTGCGCCGGACCCCGCGGCACAAGCTCGTGGGCGGAGTGTGCGGCGGCCTCGGCCGGTACTGCGACATCGATCCGGTGATCTTCCGTATCGTCATCGGGGTGCTGTCGGTGACCGGCGGCATCGGCCTGATCTTCTACGGCTTCGCCTGGCTGCTGATCCCGCTGGAGGGCAGCGACGAGAACGAGGCGCGGCGCGCCCTGTCGGGCCGCGTCGACGGCGCCTGCCTGGCAGCGCTGCTGCTGGCCCTGCTCGGCTGCGCCGTGTTCCTGTCGATGATCGGCAACGGTGGCACGCTCGCGTTCTCCGCACTGCTGGCGCTGGCCGTGACCGGCGCCGCCGTGTGGTCGCAGCGGCGCACGATGGTCGCACCGGACGGCGGTCCGCTCGACGGGGCCACCGCGCAGGCGGTGGCGGAGGCACCGCCGGAGGCCAAGGCGCCGCCGACACCGGGCAGCCCCTCCTGGTGGCGCGACCCGATCATCAAGGACGGCTCCACGGGCCCGGTCGCCACCGGCTATCTGTGGGGGCCGGCCGACGCGGCGACGGACGTGGCGCCGCCGCGCCGGGGCGGGCGCGACCGGGCCGTCCTCGCGCCACGCCCCCGCGGACCGCGCGGCATCGGCGGTCTCGTCCTCCTGCTCGCCCTGGTGGCCGGCGGCCTGGGCACGGGACTGTCCTGGGACGGCCGGCCACTGGGCACGAGCCTGCAGATCGGACTGGCCTGCGCGCTCGCGGTGTTCGGCCTCGGCCTCGCGGTGGGCAGCTTCTTCGGGCGTATCGGCGTGGGCACGATCCTGATGACGGTGATCACGGCGATTCTGCTGGCGGGCGCTTCCGTGCTGCCCAAGGAGATCAGCACCGAATGGACGCGGACGCAGTGGCAGCCCGCCACGGTCGCGGCCGTCGCGCCGCGTTACGAGCTCGGCTCGGGCGACGCCACACTCGACCTCAGCCGTGTCGCGATCCCGGCGGAGACGACCGTGAGCACCCGGGTCGAGGTCGGCGCGGGACGCCTGAAGGTCGTGGTGCCCGAGGGCGCGAAGGTGAATGTGTCGGCGCAGGCGGGGATCGGCGACATCATCCTGCCCGGCGACCCGGCCAACGACGTGGACATCGCCCCGGACCAGGACCGTACCCGTACGCTCGCCCCGCCGGCCGGCGCGAAGCCCGCGGGCACGCTCGATCTCGATCTCGAGATCGGGCTCGGACAGGTGGAGGTGACCCGTGCTGCTTCATGAGTTCCGTCCGGGCCGGCTGATCGCGGGCGCGGCGGCTCTGGCGACGGCTGCGGCCTATCTCGGGGACGCGGCGGGCGCCTGGGAGACCGCGTGGTTCGTGGCCTTCCCGGTCGTCTTCGGCGGTCTGTTCCTCGCCGGGGTCGCGACCTTCACGCACTACCGCATACGGCGGCGCCGTTCCGCGATGGCGGCGTCGAGCGAGAACGCCGACGCACCGGCCAGCACCAGCGGCAGCCAGGCCATCAGATAGGCCAGGTCACTTGCGTATCGCTGTTGTAGGGTCACCATCCATGAAGCTGGTGCGTGTTCTGATCGCCCTCAGGATCAGCAACGAGACCGATGCTCCAGGGCGACGCTGTACCGGCACCTGCCCGACTAGAGGTGACGCCCGGCATGCGTGCGGGCAGGTCGCGGACTCAACTGGACGGCGTGACCGGGGACCGCATGCCGAGCCACTGCTCCGCGCCCCAGGCCTCGAACCGCTCCACCTCAGTGAACCCCAGCTTCGCCGCGAGACGCATCGAGCCGACGTTGGCGGTCTGGGTGGCGAGCATCACCGGCTCACCGGGAAGCGCGCCGGCGAGCCAGCCGAGTGCCGCCGCGCACGCCTCGGCGGCGTATCCGAATCCCCACGCCCGCGGTAGGAACAGATATCCGAGATCGGCCTTCCCCGCGGCAGCCGGGCGACGGTGCCCCGTTGCTCTCCTGAGCAGGATCTGGCCGATCATCGACCCGTCGAGATCGACGACGAAGCTCCCGGGCCACCGCTCCGGCCTCGGGCATCTCGCGCTCAAGCTCGTCACGCGGCCGGGGGCCGCCGAGGTAGGTGTGCACCTCTGGCGAGGCGAGCAGCTCGATGAATGCCGCACGGTCCCGGGCCTCGGGCTCACGAAGCACGAGCCTCTCGGTCCTGGTCGGCTCAGGCGGCCAAGCCACGGGGCCCAGATCTTCCATCCGCGTGCGCTAACAGGTGGTCAGTCAACCGAACGGGAAACGCTTGACTCCACCTGGATCCGAACCCCAAACAGCGCCTGGGGAAGCAGCTCCGGCTTACTGCCAGGAACCTGCCCGGCCTCGACCACGCCGTCGGCCCCTGATCACGGCATCCAGCGACCAATAGGGCGCTCCAGCCAGCACCAGCGGCACCCAGCAAAACATGTACGGGAGATCGTTGCCGTAGTAGTACGGCTCGGTCTGCCAGCTCACCGTCAGCCACAGGCTCAGCGAGATCAGCGCCCCGCCGAGCGCGGCGAGCCGCGCCAGCAGCCCGACCAGGGTGCCGATGCCGACGGCCAGCTCACCGAAGGCCATGGCGTAGCCGAACCCTTCGGGGTTGCGCAGGGCCATGTCCACGAGCCCGGGGACGGCGGAGGTGTTCCGCACATTGTTCATGAGCTCCCCGATGGACCCGGGGCCGGTCGCCGACAGGAACGCGCTGTCGGTGAGCTTGTCGAGTCCCGCATAGATGAACGTCACCCCGAGGAAGAGCCGTAGCGGCAGCAGCGCGTAGGGCTGCGCACGCTCCTTCCAGCTGCTCCTGACCTGATCGCTCGAGTAGGTGGCCGTCGTCCGGTACACATGTGTCATCGTCGCCTCCGTGTTTGACCCGGCTGGGACGATTCTCCCCACGCCCCGCGCCTATGCATACGGGGATGACGGCCGTACGGCTCAGCGCACGACGCCGCCTCGGTGCACGACGCAGGCTCACGTGTTTCCTTTGGCATCGGTAGCGATGCATCGTCCGTCGGTGTCCTGATGGTGTGTTCGGTGTCGGTCTCGGCGTCGCATCTGAGTGTGTGGATCGAATACGTGACCTTTTCGCCGGGGTGTCGTTGATCGGATGACAGCACCAGGGGCGGGAAGGGGGGCTGGTGAGCCGGAAGCTGCCGCTCGCCGAGGGCGAGGCCGCTCGCACTGCGTGCGCCCGCGCCCTGCTGCGCACTGGCGTGGACGAGGAAACCGGCGCGGTCCTGCCCGCGGCTGTGCTGGCGGAGCGTGTGGGCTGGGCTGTTGATCTGGTGTCGGGCATGGCTGCCGGACTACTGGCTGAGCACTGGAACGCAGGCGATGTGGATGCACTCGCCTCGGGTGTGGACGCGGGCGGGCGGAAGCTGCCGTCGAACGCGTGGATGGCGCTGCGCCGGCTGGGCTGGATGGCTGCCCCGGCCGGGGGTATGAAGGTCAACGACCGGATCGTGCGGATGGCCCAGGAGCAGGCCGGGCGCGGCCTGCGCTCGGCGAAGTGGCGGGCCGACCTCACGGCCGGCGTCATCGCGACGTGGCCCGCGGATCCGGGCAAGCGCACCCCCAATGAATGGGACCAGGTACGGGAAGCTGTCCCCGGCGGCCGGTATCTCCCCTCGAGCGTGATCCGCTCCCGCACTCGGCAGATCGCCGCCTTCCTCGCGAAGAACGGGCGTCTGCCGGTGGACGTGTTCGAGGTGGAGGGCGCGCCGAGGGCGGCGCGGATGCTGCTGCTGTCGGCGTGTGACGGGCAGCAGGCCACTCTTGAGCGCAGCGAGGGCGACTCGCAGCGGGCGCTGCTGCGGCTCCAGCTGCCGACCCGCCCCGACCCGAAGGCGTATCGGGACTGGACGTGGGTCGCCTGTCCCGTCACGCTGCCGCCGACGGTCCCGCCCGGTTCGGTGCTGCACCTGCCCACCCTGCGCATCCACACCGGCCGCGTGCACGCCGACCTCGCCTACACCCACGCCGTACCCAATGCTCCCCGCGCCGGGCACACCGTCGCGCTCGGCGCGGACTGGGGACTGAACACCCTGCTGTCCGCCGGTACCACCCGGCTGCATGCTGACGGCACCATCACCGCGCTCGGCTCCGGCGGCCAGTTCCGGGCTGGTGGGGTACTCGCCAAACAGCACCGGCTCCGCCGCGAAAGCGAGTACCTGCACGCCAAGGCAGAGCACTACCAGCGGCTCATCGGCGCGACTCCCGCGCATCCGCTGACCGGCAGACACGATGTGCTCCGCGAGGAGATCCGCCGCCTGTCCGAGCGCCGGACGAACCTCAACGACGCCCTGGCCTGGGCCGCCGCACGGTGGGCCGTCGACCAGGCGGTTGCCGCCAGGGCCAGCGTCATCTACCTCGAAGACCTCCGCTCGATGGAAGCGGGGGGCATGGGCTGCACCATGAACACCCGCCTGTCCCAGGCGGTACGCGGCCAGATCGCCGACCACATGCGGCACCTCGCCGCCGAGGCAGGCATCGCCGTCGTGACCGTCCCGCCTCGCGACACCTCCAAACACTGCCCCCAGTGCCTCACCCCCCTGCGGCACCGCAAAGCCCCCGACCGCCCCACCATCGCGGGCTGGAAATGGGCCATCTGCCCCGACCGAACCGGCTGCGGCTGGCAGGGCGACCGCGACCACGGCGGCTGGCGGCGCATCGCCGCCCGCGGTCTCACCCACCAGACCAAAACCGTCACCGACCACACCACCGGCACCATGGTGATCCGCTCCGTGGTGGACAAACTCGAAAGCAAAGCGGTCATCACCCCGACCATCGAGACCAGCTGGGAGGACCGGTCCAAGACCGGCCCCACCCGGCGACACACCACACGCCCCGCGCCCAGGCGACGCAGGGCACCCTCCCCCACCAGACCCCCAGGTCCGGCGGGCAAGCGTCCGGAGGGACACGCTCACACGGACCGGACCCGGCTGCCCCGCGCAGCCCACCGGAACCAGGACGTGACGACGATCAGCACACCCACCAACCGGCACAAGCCACGAGGAGCAGCACTGGGCGCAGGCTTCCACCTGCACGCCCACGCCACCCCTCCACAGTGGGCAGAACCCCCTCCAGACGCCACGTCTGGCATGGGATCGCTTAGCTGATCAGAGACGCTCAGTCCGCGACGTCGATGGTCACCCGGTTCGACTCGGTGCCCGCCGCCGTCACCACCTGCACATCGACCCTGCCCGGTTCGACCTCGGCCGGGACCGGGACCGTGACGCTCGTGTCCGTCGGGTTGGTGAAGCCGCCCGGGACGGGGATCAGCGGGACGTGGACGTGGACGGGGCCGATACGGACGGTCATCCGGGCCAGCCGGTCGGGGCTTCCCGCGCCCGGCGGCACGAAACCGGCACCGCGGATCTCGATGTCGTCGCCGGTGCGGATGGGGCCGTCGAGGTCACCGGGCTCACGGACGCGGACGACGGAAAGGACCACCGGCCGGCCGCCCTCCGCGTACTTCCCGGCGAGATAGACGCCGGCGGAGACCAGGACCAGTACCGTGAGGCCCCACGGCAGTCCGGGCAACTGGTCGGGTCGGCGGGCGAGCAGGACCCCCGCACAGGCCAGCGCCACAGCGCCGACGAGGACGTACTGCGCGTCAGGGAAACTGCCGCGCCCCGCGTCGTCGCACACCAGATCGGCAGGGCGCGGCCGGTCCGCCTGCACCTTCTGCAGGCGCTGCGTGATGATGCGCACGGTGACGACGCGGCGTACCACGACCGCGATCAGGCAGACGACCGTGACGACGGTCAGCAGGGCGGCGCCCTGGGCGAGTCCGAGCCCGGCCGGCTGCGACGCGGCGAGGCGGAGCGCCAGGAACAGGACGGTGTAGGCGGCGAAGAGCACCCACGCGGCGGCGACGGCCCGCGAGGTCGACAGCCGGTTGTCCTCGCCGACGAGCGGGGCGAGCAGGCCGCCGTGCGTCCGGTGCAGCCGGGCCGCGCCGGTGAGCAGGGCCGCCAGACAGACCGCGGCGGCCAGTCCCGCGGTGCGGGAGACGGTCCAGCCGGAGCCGATCGCGGTCCCGGCCTGGGCGATGAGCAGCAGCGCGACCCAGCCCCACAGGGCGAGGAGTGTGCGCCGCCAGACCCGGGTGAGCCAGGCCTCGCCTGCCGCCCGGCTTCGTTCCGAGACGGCACGGGCCGACTCGGTCAGCTCGTCGGAGACCCACTGACGGGACGCGCCCGCGGAGTAGGCGACCTGGGCGGGCAGCCCCTGCCCCCCGGCCAGTCCGTCGCGCAGGGCGAGGAATCCGGCGACAGCTCGCCGATGGCCCTCGCGTGCTCCGTGCGGGCAGTCGCCGCACGTGCAGCCTCCACCGTGCACGCTGTGTCCCGCTTCTTGCACCGCCACGGCGACGCACCCTTCCCCGGTAGGCAGCTTCGGCAACTACCCCGTAATTCCAAGGAATTGTGCCGTACGGGCGGGGATAAGCACGCACCGGAAAGCCGGCGCGAGGGTGATTTGCGCACGATCAAATTGACGTACTACGACATGAGTTCGGGCTCCGCTGCGGCGATCTGCCGCCACATCGGCTGGTAGTTGATCCATGCGACGAGATCGGTGCCGAGCTGCTCGCGGGTGGCGAGGGCGTCGCGGTGGTCGATGAGGAGCGGCTTTCCCGCCGCCCGGGCCTCCAGCTGGATCCGGGCGCAGCGCTCCATCGAGAGGAACCACCAGGCGGCCGCGTCCACCGAGTCGCCGACGGTGAGCAGCCCGTGGTTGCGCAGGATGATGCCCTTGTGCACACCGAGCGCGGAGGCGATGCGCCGGCCTTCTGCCGCGTCCACGACCACACCGGTGTAAGCGTCGTACAGAGCATGGTCCTCGTAGAAGGCGCACGCCTCCTGGGTGATCGGATCGAGCAGTTCCCCCAGCGCGGCCAGCGCCCGGCCGTGCACGGAGTGGGTGTGCGCGACGGCGACGGCCTCGGGCCTGGCCCGGTGGATCTCGGCGTGCACGGCGAACGCGGCCTGGTTGACGTGCCGGGTGCCCAGTACGACCTGTCCGTCACCGTTGACCAGGACGAGCTTGCCCGCGGTCATCGTCGCGAACGGCTCCCCGAACGGATTGACCCAGAAACAGTCCGGGACCTCCGGGTCCCGCGCGGTGACGTGCCCGGAAACACCTTCCTCGTACCCGAACCGCGCGAAGAGCCTCAGCGCCCCGGCGAGCCGCTGCTTCCGGTACGCCCGCTCGTCGGCCGGGGACTCGTGCACGGGCGGCATGGCGAAATGGAGCTGCTCGACGGGGACGGGCGCGGGAACGGGGAGCGGTGTCCCGGCCGACGTCTGGGCGGGCGTCTCGGTCATGCGGCGGAAGGTACCTCCGGTCACCCCAACTGACCAGAGGTTTCACGCGACGAAGCCGCCGCCCGCGCGATGCGGGCGACGGCTTCGTCCTTGTGCGTACGGGGAGGGGTCACTCCCACTCGATGGTGCCCGGCGGCTTCGACGTCACGTCCAGAACCACCCGGTTGACGTCCGCGACCTCGTTGGTGATCCGGGTCGAGATCTTGGCGAGCACCTCGTACGGCATGCGCGTCCAGTCCGCCGTCATGGCGTCCTCGCTGGACACCGGGCGGAGCACGATCGGATGGCCGTACGTCCGGCCGTCGCCCTGGACGCCGACGCTGCGCACATCGGCGAGCAGGACCACCGGGCACTGCCAGATGTCGCGGTCGAGCCCGGCCGCGGTGAGCTCCTCGCGGGCGATCGCGTCCGCCTCGCGCAGCAGGTCGAGGCGGTCCTTGGTGACCTCGCCGACGATACGGATACCGAGACCCGGTCCCGGGAACGGCTGGCGCTGGACGATCTCCTCCGGAAGGCCCAGCTCCTGGCCGACCATCCGGACCTCGTCCTTGAACAGCTTGCGCAGCGGCTCGACCAGCTCGAACTCGAGGTCTTCGGGGAGGCCGCCGACGTTGTGGTGCGACTTGATGTTCGCGGTGCCGGTGCCGCCGCCGGACTCCACCACGTCCGGGTAGAGGGTGCCCTGCACCAGGAACTGGACCGGCTGGTCGCCGTGCGCGCCCGCCTCGGCGATGATCTCGGCCTGCGCCTGCTCGAAGACCCGGATGAACTCCCGGCCGATGATCTTCCGCTTCTCCTCGGGGTCGGAGACCCCGGCGAGCGCGGTCAGGAAGCGCTCCTGCGCGTCGACGACCTTCAGCGAGACACCGGTCGCGGCGACGAAGTCCTTCTCGACCTGCTCGGTCTCGCCCTTGCGCATCAGGCCGTGGTCCACGTACACGCAGGTCAGCTGGGAGCCGATGGCCTTCTGGACGAGGGCGGCGGCGACCGCCGAGTCCACACCGCCGGACAGACCGCAGATCGCGCGCTTGTCGCCGACCTGCTCACGGATCAGCGCGACCTGCTCCTCGACCACGTTGTGGGTCGTCCAGGTCGGCTCGATGCCCGCGCCCCGGTAGAGGAAGTGCTCCAGGACCTGCTGGCCGTAGGTGGAGTGCATCACCTCGGGGTGGTGCTGCACGCCGTACAGCTTCTTCTCGTCGTTCTCGAAGGCCGCGACCGGGACGACGTCCGTGGACGCGGTGACGGTGAAGCCCTCGGGCGCGGCGGAGCAGGCGTCGCCGTGGGACATCCACACCGGCTGCTCGGCCGGGGTGCCCTCGAAGAGCGTGGAGCCTGTCTTGCTCACGTGCAGCCCCGTGCGGCCGTACTCACGCGCACCGGAGTTGTCGACGGTGCCGCCGAGGGTCTGCGCCATCAGCTGGAAGCCGTAGCACATGCCGAAGACGGGGACGCCGGCCTCGAAGAGCGCACGGTCGAGGCGCGGGGCGCCCTCCTCGTACACGGACGACGGGCCGCCGGAGAGGATGATCGCCGCCGGCTTCCTGGCCAGCATCTCCGCCACCGGCATGGTGGAGGGGACGATCTCGCTGTAGACCCGGGCCTCACGGACGCGGCGGGCGATGAGCTGGGCGTACTGCGCGCCGAAGTCGACAACGAGGACTACGTCCGGGTTGGATGCGGGCGCGGCAGCAGGGGACGCTGAGGACACTACGGCGGCCTTCCGGCGGTGGTGGGAGGGGTCTCTATTTGTCGATTCTACCGGCGGAGGAGGGTGGCTCTTCGTCTCACCATCCGAACCCGCGTTGGCCCCGCCCCCGGGGCCGGGCCATACTCACCCTCATGCGCAAGCACTCGACCTTCGTCTTTACCTATGGCATCCGGCCCGCCGGCTGCCATGGTCGTGCTGCTTGAGCAACTGACAAGCGACTTCCCAGGCGCCCCGGGCCACCAGGCCCGGGGCGCTCTGTGGTCTCCGGGCCCGGCCGCTCCGGGGCCTCCACCAAGGAGCCCTTCACCATGGCTGTCACCCCCGTCACCGACACCGGCGCCCGCACCTCCGAGGCCGCGGATGTGATCACCGGAGCCCGTGAGCGCATCGACACACTCGACGACCGGATCATCGGTCTGATCCAGGAACGGATGGCCGTCTCGGCCGTCATCCAGGAGGCCCGCATCACCTCCGGCGGCCGCCGCGTGAATCTCTCGCGCGAGATGGAGGTGCTCGGCCACTACAGGGACGCGCTCGGCAAGCCGGGTACGTCGCTGGCGATGACGCTGCTGGAGCTGTGCCGCGGCCGCATCTGAACGGCCGGAGCCGTCTCCGGATACGCACGTCAGTACGGGCACCCTCTCACCCGTACGGCCCGTGACCGCTCCCGTACGGCTTCGTTGGTCCCGATGTCCGTGCCAGCCAGGGGCGGGCCCCGAAGGAAAGAACCACGCGTGGCTCCGCTGGGGCGTGTGGCGTACCGCAGGTGCGTCGTGGGACCTCGCCCCGGCGCGCGTGACCGGTCGGCAGGGGACAGCAGCCCGGTCACCCCAAGGGCGGTCGGCTCCGGGGACGCCCGGGGCCGACCGCATCCGGTCGAAACGGTTGCGCAGGCCGCAGCCTTCCAGCACGATGCAGGCACTCCCGCACAGCAGCACTGCACTCCACCATTGCCATTGGTCCACACCACTCCGCGCGCCCTTCCGTGCGCCGGTACGGATGCGGATTCCGGCAACCCCACGCCAGCGGCGCCCTACCCCCCCCCGGCGCCGCACTCGGCACCGGCGCAGCCCTGACGTCGGTGCTGACAGCCAAGGGCCCCGCGGAAACGCTTCCGCGGGGCCCTTCCTGTTTCGGCTTCGCCTCCGCCTTTGCCTTGCCCCGACGGATGTGGCGCACGACACATAAAGATTCTGTGAGACGCCGTACAACCAATCCCCCTGGTCACAGGTCATGCATGCGGAACCAACAGCCACACCCGTGACCCCACAACCGGGGATGGCCCCCAGACTCCGTACCGCACGACGCGGTACGCCAGACTTCCCTGAGGTCTTCATGAAGCTTCGCCGCGCTATGGCTGTCGCCGCAGCGACCGCTGTCATAGCCCCTGCCGCCTTCCTGGCGGCGCCGTCCGCGTTCGCGGACGACACCACCGGCTCCACGAGCACGACCTCCGCCGGCACCACCGGCTCGACCGACGGCACGACCGGTGGCGACGCGACCACCGGCACGACGGGCTCCACCGACGGCACCACGGGTGGCGACGCGACCACCGGCACGACGGGCTCCACCGACGGCACCACGG
>NZ_JBVJKN010000024.1:70466-114846 GCF_055585225.1 Streptomyces sp. NPDC053673
GGTGGCGACGCGACCACCGGCACGACGGGCTCCACCGACGGCACCACGGGTGGCGACGCGACCACCGGCACGACGGGCTCCACCGACGGCACCACCGGCGGCGAGGCCACCACCGGCACCACCGGCGGCGAGGCCACCACGGGCGGCGAGGCCACCACCGGCACCACCGGCGGCGAGGCCACCACGGGCGGCGACGCCACGACCGGCACCACCGGCGGAAACGGCACCACGGGTGCCACCACCGGCGGCGACGAGGAGGAGCCGGGCGAGGACGACGAGGACGCCGACGAGGGCGAGTGCGAGATCGCTCAGGTCGACGTCAAGCTCTCCGGCTTCCCGAACAAGATCGTCGCGGGCGGGGACTGGAAGACCTTCAGCCTCGACGTCAAGAACAACAGCAAGTCCGAGATCAAGGACTTCTACCTCTTCACCTTCGCCTCCTACGAGGACGAGCTGATCAGTGACGAGAACCAGCTGATCGAGAAGTACGCGCACTTCGAGTACAAGGGCACCGACGGCAAGTGGACCAGCGGCGGTAACCTCTCGGGCGCCAACAACGGTCTCTTCTTCGACGTCATCGACCTGAAGAAGGACGAGAAGCGCTCGATCAAGATGCGTCTGCGCATCGACAAGGCCGCCCCGGCCGGCAAGAGCCTCGCCCTCGCTGTCGGTGGTTACGACAAGGACGAGACCTGCTACGAGAACGGCGAGTTCTACGAGTTCGACGTTCTGAAGTCGGGCAGCGAGCCGGGCGACGTCGACGAGGCCAAGCCGAACGGTGACAAGCCGAAGGACGTCAAGCCGCAGGGCGGCGCCGAGGAGATCCCCGTCACCGGCAACCTCGCCGAGACCGGTTCCTCCTCGATGCTCCCGACCATCGGGATCGCCGGTGGCATCGCCATCGTCGCCGGTGCCGGTGTCGTCTTCGCGATGAAGCGCCGCAAGAGCGACGCCACCGCGTAACACCGCTCGTAGAGCACGCAAAGCAAGCGAGGGCTGCACTCGGAGGGGGGTGCAGCCCTCGCTGATTTGCGGTTGGCCGTTTCCTCGACAGCCCCGGTTCGTTGATGTGTTCGTCGCACATCAACGTCATGCGTGAGATCCGGGAGGGCTGGTGGGCAAGCCGCCGCAGCGACGCAGGCTCGCCGAGCCGTTCGTTGTACCGCGCCCTTCTGCGACCAGTGTCCGTACCCGACTGCGGGTCACTGAGGCCGACGCCGCCGTTTTGCGACAGGTCGGCGCTTATCTCGGATCGCTGGCCGGGCGCGATCTCGCTCTGCGCTGCCGCGCTGGGCTGAACCAGGAAGCCGCGTCATGGACGGTCCGGAAGCGGGAGCTGACGTCGCTGTCCTCCTCCCGGTGGGCCGGTTCCTTGACCAAGGCCACGCATGTTCAGTGGGCGTTGGCTCGCCGGGCGCAGGCGGCCAGGCTTGCGGAGCTCGAAGCCACCATCAGCAGCATTGAGGCGCGGCTCGCTTTGCCCATCGGATCGAAGGGCAAGCACCGGAAGGCCGGCGGATACCGGTCCAAGCGCGAGTGGTTCGGCAAGTCGCGGCGTCTGGCCATGCTCAGAGCCAACCGCGCCACGTTGGCCGAGGAATACGCGGTTGGGCGTGTACATATCGTGCGCGGCGGCAGAAACGTCATGAACGGGCGGCATCACATCGAGAATGCCGGAATGTCTGAGGCTCAGTGGCGGGAGCGGTGGGAAGCATCCCGAATGTTCCTGCATGCGGACGGCGAGTCGGGGAAGCTCTTCGGCAATCAGACGATCCGAGTCACCCTTGAAGGCGTCGTCTCGATCAAGCTTCCTGCGCCATTGGCGCATTTGGCCAACGAACGCAACGGGCGTTACGTCTTCAGAAGCTCCGTCGCATTCAATCACCGTGCGGTTGAGTGGGCCGACCGAATAGCTGGTAACGCCGCCGTTGCCTACACCATCCATTACGACGTTCAGCGGTCCCGCTGGTATGTAACGGCCAGTTGGCAGCCCGCTCCGATCCGGCAGCCGAGCATGGTGGCTGCCAGAGCCAGTGGCGGCATCGGGGTGGATGTGAACGACGACCACTACGCCGCCTGGCGACTCGACCGGCACGGCAATCCGATCGGCCGCCCCAGGACGATTCGCTTCGACCTCTCCGGTACCGCCTCGCATCGGGATGCCCAGATTCGGCATGCTCTCACGCGACTGCTGCGCTGGGCCAAGGTGTGTGGGGCAGGCACGATCTTCATTGAGGATCTCGACTTCACCGAGTCGAAGTCCCGCGAGCGGTTCGGTCGGAACAAGCGATTCCGGCGGTTGATCTCCCAGTTCCCCAACACACGGCATCGCGCCCGGCTCGTCGCGATGGCTGCCGAACAAGGGGTCTCGGTCATTGCCGTCGATCCCGCCTACACGAGCATCGACGGGGCCCGCTTCTGGCAGAAGCCGACGAGCAGCCCCGCGCCGAAGACCACCCGGCACGAAGCCGCGAGCATCGTTGTCGGAAGGCGCGCCCTGGGTTTTGGGGCGAGGCGTCGGACACCACCGCCCCCGCGTCACCAGAGTGATGACGCGGGGCATCGGGATGCCCAGGCCCCGCCTCGAAGCTCTTGGTGCGAGGGACCTCGCCCGCCCGGGACAGGACCGCGGCCACGAGCTGCGTCGCCGCCCGGGATGCGAACGCGGGAGACCAGTTCGTCCAGGACCGTTCGGGGCGAGCGCAGTGAACCTGCCCTCAAGCAGGTTCACTGACAAGGAACGGTGCAGCGCTCTTCTGTTGCCTGGAACTACTTCTTCGGCGGGACCGCCGGAATCCCCAGGAACGGCAGGTTCAGCGCGCCGAACGCGTCCGCCGGGACCGCCGGGGACTTCGGGGCGACCGGGGAGAGGCGTTCGTACGAGCCGCCCTGCTCCGGGCGGGGGTCCGTGTCGCCCTTGTTGGGCCAGAAGGACATCGCCCGCTCGGCCTGGGCCGTGATCGTGAGGGACGGGTTCACGCCGAGGTTCGCGGAGACCGCCGCTCCGTCGACGACCGAGATGCCCGGGTGGCCGAAGAGGCGGTGGTACGGGTCGAGGACGCCCGACTCCGCGGAGGCGCCGATCGGGCAGCCGCCCAGGAAGTGGGCGGTGAGCGGGGTGCCCATCAGTTCACCGACGTTGGAGCCGGCGAAGCCGTTGATCTCCTCGGCCAGGATCGAGGCGGCACGGGTGGCCTCGGGAATCTGCTTGGGGTTGGGGGCGCCGTGGCCCTGGCGGGCGGTGAGCAGCCCCTTGCCGAGGCCCTTGGGCTTGCGGTACGTCGTCAGCGAGTTGTCCAGTGACTGCATGACCAGGCCGATGATGGTCCGTTCCGACCAGCGGCGGTTGGACAGTGCACGGACGGCGAGCCAGGGGTGCTTGATCATGTTGCCGGCCCAGGCCGCGACCCGGTGCGTCGCGCTGTAGGGCACCTGGAGAACGGTCATGCCGCCCATGGCGTTGGAGCCCTTGCCGTAGCGGACCGGCTCGATGTGGGTGTTGGCGTCGGGGTGGATCGAGGACGTGATCGCGACGCCGCGCGTGAAGTCGACCTTCTCCTCTCCGTGCCGCTTGCGGTAGCGGCGATTGTCGGTCTGCGCGCCCACGATCGCCTCGGAGTTGGTGCGGGTCAGCTCGCCCAGGCGTCCGGAGATGCGCGGCAGCAGCCCGGTGTCCTTCATCCGGTGGAGCAGGGTCTGGGTGCCGTAGGTACCGGCGGCGATGATGACGCGCTGGGCCGTGAACGTACGCCCCTTGCCCTTGCGCTTGTTGTCGCTGGGGAGCGTCTTGACGGCGAAGCCGCCGCGCGAGTTCTCGGTGACGGCGACGACGGACGTCATCGGGTGGATGACCGCGCCCGCCTTCTCGGCGAGGTAGAGGTAGTTCTCGTTGAGGGTGTTCTTCGCGCCGTGGCGGCAGCCCGTCATGCATTCGCCGCACTCGGTGCAGGCGCGGCGGGACGGACCGGCCCCGCCGAAGTACGGGTCGGGGACCTCCGCGCCGGGCTTGGCCTTCGCCTTGCCCACCCCGTCCTCGCCGGCCTCGTCCTCGCCTACGGCGTCTCGCCCGTCGCCGAAGAAGACACCCACCGGAGCCATGTGGAAGGTGTCGCCGACGCCCATCGCCTGGGCGGTCGCCTTCAGGTGGACGTCGGACGGGGTCATGGTCGGGTTGAGGCGGACCCCGAGCATGCGCCGCGCCTGGTCGTAGTACGGCTTCAGCTCCCCCTCCCAGTCCGTGATGTCCTTCCACTGCGGGTCGTTGAAGAACGGCGCGGGCGGTACGTAGAGCGTGTTGGCGTAGTTCAGTGACCCGCCGCCGACGCCCGCGCCCGCCAGCACCATCACGTTGCCGAGCAGATGGATGCGCTGGATGCCGAAGAGGCCGAGGGCCGGGGCCCAGAGGTAGTTGCGCAGGTCCCAGGAGTTCTTGGGCAGCGTCTCGCGGGTGAAGCGGCGGCCCGCCTCCAGGACGCCTACGCGGTAGCCCTTCTCGGTGAGACGCAGGGCCGAGACCGAGCCGCCGAAGCCCGATCCGACGACGATGACGTCGTAGTCGTAGGCGGATTCCGCGACACTCTCGCCCTGTTTTTGGGCAGGGAAGTCCTCGGGCATGGCTCTCCTCGTCAAAAAACGTGCGGGTACCGGGTCTTGTTAGCGCAGGCGCAGGGCCTTCATCGCCTTCAGCGACATGCTCATGAAGGCCGCGTACTTCTCGTCGTCCATGCCGAAGGACGGGGCGAGCGGGATCAGCCGCTGCTGGGCGACGGTCTGGGCCTCGGTGTACTTGAGGATGCCCTCGGAGCCGTGCCGTCGGCTCAGACCGGAGTCCTTCATGCCGCCCATCGGAGACTGCACGCTGCCGTACGCGGGCGCGTACCCCTCGTTGATGTTGACGGTGCCGGTGCGCAGGCGGGCGGCGACGGCGTGGCCGCGCCTGCCGTCCTTGGTCCAGACGCTGGAGTTGAGGCCGTACGGGGTGGCGTTGGCCTGCTCGATGACGTCGTCCTCGTCCTTGAAGCGGTAGATGGCGACGACCGGGCCGAAGGTCTCCTCGGTGCAGACGGCCATCGGCGCCTCGACGCCGTCGAGGATGGTCGGCTCGTAGAAGTACGGGCCGATGTCGGAGCGGTGCACTCCGCCCGCCACCAGGGTCGCGCCCTTGGCCACGGCCTCCTCGACATGGCGCTTGACGGTCTCCAGCTGGCGCTCGCCGACGAGGGAGCCCATGTCGGCGCCGTACGCGAGGGAGTTGCCGAGGCGCATGGCCTTCGTGCGGGCCGCGAATCGCTCCACGAACGCGTCGGCGACGGACTCGTGCACGTAGAGCCGTTCGATGGAGATGCAGAGCTGGCCGGCGGAGGAGAAGCAGGCGCGGACGGCACCGGCCGCCGCCTTGTCGATGTCGGCGTCGTGGAGCACCAGCATGGCGTTCTTGCCGCCGAGTTCGAGGGAGACGCCGATGAGACGGGCGGCGGCGCCCTGGGCGACCTCGCGGCCGGTGCGGGTGGAGCCGGTGAACGAGACGTAGTCGGCGTGCTTGACGACCTCGGGGCCGACGACCGGGCCCTCACCGAGGACGACCTGGAACACTCCGGCCGGCAGCCCGGCCTCGATGAGCAGGTCACGGGCCCAGAGTGCGGTCAGCGCGGTCTCGGTGTCTGGCTTCATGACGACCGCGTTGCCGGAGACGAAGGCGGGCAGGGCATCGCCGACGGACAGCTCCAGGGGGTAGTTCCAGGGGGCGATCTGGCCGACGACGCCGCGCGGCTGGCGCAGTTCGGTGGTCCTGGTGAGGACGGGGACGACGCCGGTGTGCCGCTTGGGACCGAGGTAGGCCGGGGCCTTGCGGCCGTAGTGGCGGGAGGCGACGGCGACGGCCAGGACCTCTTCGTGGGCGTGGAGGCGGGCCTTGCCGGTCTCCAGCTGGATCAGGTCGAGGACTTCGGCCTGGCGCTCCAGGATCAGGTCGTGGAAGCGGAGCAGTACGGCGGCGCGGGCGCGGGGGGAGGTGGCGGCCCAGGCGGGCTGGGCGGCGCGGGCACGGGCGAAGGCCTCCGCGACGTCCTCGGGGGTGGACTCGGGCAGGTCGGCCAGCTTCTCCGCGGTGAAGGGGGAGTGGTTGGCGGTACGGCCGGAGCCGACGACTCCACGGGTGAGCTGGGCGACCACCTCGGGCGTGACCACATCGGCGGCGGTGCGCGCGCCTGGGGCGGCGGCGGTGGGGTTGGTGCCGAGGGGGCCGGTGTGCTGGGCGGCGGGGGCCTGCGAGTCCGTCATGGGGGCGAGAGTATGACGCAATCAAGACTTTGGGTACCCGTCGGTAACAGCTTTTCGCCAGGTCCTCACATCGCGCCAGCGATCACTGGCAGATAAGCCCTGATCAGGGGCTTGTGGCCGTATCCGACGTTCCCGTCGCCACTTTTCCGAGTTTGACGCGGTCCCGTACGCCCTTGAAGAGGTCGATGCCTTCGGCCTCTTCCTTGCCGCCCTTGGGCATCTCGACGAGGACGGTGTACCGCTCGTCCTGGTCGGTGAGGACGTAGAGGGCCATGCGCCGGACCGTGCGGCCCGTGTCGCCCTCCTGGGCGTCGTACGTGACGTCGAGGAGAGCGGCGTCCATGCCGTCGAGGTTGGTGGGCACGACGGTGCCCTTCGCGTTGGCCGCGGTGAAGCTGCCGCCGCGCGCACCACCGTCCTTCAGCCACGTCAGCTCGCGGCCGGCCCAGGCGACGGGGGTGCCGGTCTCGGCGTCCGCGCGTTTCAGCTCGATCCAGGAGGGGTTTCCGCGCTCCTCGAATGTGATCTCTTTGTCCTGCGCGAGCTCCGCCTCCGAGGTGACGAGCTCGCGCCGGTACGAGGCGGGCACCGAGATCTCCGCGTCGAGCCGCGACTCAAGATAGGGGCGCCAGCGCCAGGCGTCGGGGGTGGGCATCGCCCCGGACGTGCCGCTGCGCGCGGGGGCGGAGGCGGACGCCGGGGGCCGCGTCCGGTCGTGTCCCTGCTCATCAGCCTCATCCGTCTTGTCCGCCACGAACCATGCGGCCACGCCACCGACGATGGCGAGCGCGCCGGCGCCTGCGACCGCGGCGCAGAGCCGGGCGCGTCGGCGACGTGCGCCACCGCGCCCGGGTGCGTCCGCGTCCGCACGCCCCGACTCGGCGTCCGGCCCGACCGCGGAGCCGGGACGGCCAGGGCCGTGTGCGGCATCTGCTCCGGACCCGGCGGTGCCCGGCCCTGCGGGCGCAGGCGGCCGGGCGGCCACCGCAGGGCCGCTGTCGCCGTCCGGGCCCGGCCGGGACGGGACGCGCCCGGCGGGCCCGGCCGCCGGGTCGTGGCGCGGGATGCGGAGCGCGGCCGTTGCCGAGTCGGCCCGGGTCGTGGCCACGGAGGTGAGCTCCGCCATGACCTCCTCCGCTCCCGGCCGCAGGGACGGGTCCTTCGCCAGCAGGCGGACGATCAGTGGGCGCAGCGGCCCGGCCTGCACCGGCTCGGGCGGATCGGCCGAGAGGATCGCGGCGAGGGTGGACTCCAGGGTCGTACGGCGGAACGGCGACCAGCCCTCCACCGCCGCGTACAGCAGGACCCCCAGCGACCACAGGTCCGACGCCGGAGCGGCCGGCGCGCCCGACATCCGCTCCGGGGCGATGAACTCGAGCGAGCCGACGAACTCCCCGCTGACGGTGAGCGGTTCCTCGCCCTGGATGCGGGCGATCCCGAAGTCGGTGAGGACGACCCGCTCGTGGGCGCCGAGCAGCACGTTCGCGGGCTTCACATCGCGGTGCACGATGCCTTGCGCGTGCGCCGCGCCCAGCGCGCCCGCGACCGCCAGCCCGATCCGGGCGGTCTCGGGCGCCGGGAGCGCCCCGCGCCGCAGCCGCTCGTGCAACGACTCGCCGCGGATCAACTCCATGACGATGTACGGGATTCCGTCCTCGACGACCACGTCGTGGACGACGACCGCCGCCGGGTGCTCGACCGTCGCTGCGGCCCGCGCCTCACGGCGGAGCCGCTCGTACAGCCGCTGCCGGGACGGGTCGTCCCGGTCGCCGGGCAGCCGCGGCTCCTTCACCGCGCAGTCGCGGCCGACGACTTCGTCGCGGGCCTGCCACACCGTGGCCATGCCGCCGGAGCCGAGCCGTCCGGTCAGCCGGTAGCGCCCGCCGATGAGCCGCCCGGGCTCCGTCGCGTCCCCCACCGCTCCCCCGATCCGGCCAACGGGTCACAGACCCTGGATCTTGAGATGCTTCACGACGTTCGCGAAGATCTCCTCACCGTCCTGCCGCGCCGCGCCCTCCGCCGGCATCTGCACCCGCAGCCGCCAGTGCACCTTGTCCTTGCCCGGCACGACCAGCTCGTGCCAGCGGTAGCGGATGGGGTCCTCGTTGGTGTCCCCGTAGGTGATGAAGTCGACGGTCGTCTCGAAGGCCTTCTTCTCCTGGTGGGTGACGTCCTTGGACTCGACGTCGGCGTCCTTGATCTCCGTACCGTTCTTGCCGCCCTTCGAGTACCAGGCGTCCCACACCTCCTTCTTCGGTTCGAGGACCTCGTCCGCGTTGTCCTTCGAGATCTGCATCCGCTCCAGATAGATCGCGAAGACACCACTCGGGTCGCGGTAGTCGACGGCGAAGCCGCCGTCGAACTCGGAGCGTTCGTACTCCTCCGGTACGGCGACGTCCGCGGCCAGGATCTCGCTCTCCGGACGGACCTTCCACCCCGCCGGGAGTTCGTCGCCGCCGAACGGATCGACGATCACCAGGGCGAGGGCGAGCGCCACCGCGAGCACTCCGCCGAGGAGTCCGAACTGCGCCGGACGGTTGCGCTGCAGCACCGGCGGCACCCAGCGGGAGCCCGTGCCCTGGGCGGCCACGCCGCCGTGGACGCGGGTCGGGTCGGCCGACGGCTGCGGCGGACGCGCCACCGACTCCAGCGTCGCCCGGATCTCGGCGGCGTCCGGCCGGGCCGCCGGGTCCTTGCGCAGCAGCTGCATCACCAGCGTGCCGAACGCCCCGGACCCGCGCGCCGGTACCTGCGGCTCCGCCGAGAGCACGGCCTGGAGCGTGGCGGGCGTGTGCGAACGCCGGTACGGGGACACGCCCTCGACCGCCGCGTACAGCACCACACCCAGCGACCACAGGTCCGACTCCGGTCCCGGCCGCTGGCCCAGCACCCGCTCGGGCGCGATGTACTCGGGCGAACCGACGAACGCGCCGGTCTCGGTCAGCCCCTGCTCGCCCTCGACCTGCGCGATGCCGAAGTCGGTGAGCACGACCCGGTCGCCGCGGCCCAGCAGCACGTTGTCGGGCTTCACGTCGCGGTGGAGGACGCCCGCCTCGTGCGCCGCCGACAGCGCGCCGAGGACCGCGAGTCCGATCCTGGCCGCCTCCCGTACGTCGAGCGTGCCCTCCTGCAGCCGGTCGCCGAGGGACTGGCCGCGCACCAGCTCCATCACGATCCACGGCTTGCCGTCCTCCATCACGACGTCGTGCATGGTGACGACGGACGGATGGTCGATACGGGCCGCGGCGCGGGCTTCCCGCTGCATGCGCAGATACACGTTCTCGCGCTCACGGTCGCCCAGATGCTCCGGTACGCGCGGCTCCTTGACCGCCACGTCCCGGTCCACGACCTCGTCGTGCGCCCGCCAGACCGTCCCCATGCCGCCGTGGCCGAGACGGGAGACGAGGCGGTAACGGCCGCCGATGAGCCGTCCCCTGCCGGGGTCGGCGGCGGGCGCCGGTGCCGCGCTGACCTGTGTCGGTACCGGGGTGGGGCTGCCCTGCGTCGGTACCTGCGGCCCGGCGGGCGTGGGCACCTGAGGCGGCCGGATTGCGTAGCTGGTGGGCTCGTTCGCCCGTCCCCCGTCGTTCGTCATGTGCACATCCTGGCGAAGAGCGTTTGACGTTGCCACTTACGGGGTTGAGCGATGCAGAGCCGTGACAGAGTTCACCGGGCCCGGGTGTCCACAACCTCCCGGGACAGAACACCTGCCGGCCCCTGCCCGACCGGACGGCCGCGGGCGGCACTCGCGGCGGTGGAGCAGGGGCCGTGGAGCAGGGGCCGTAGGGCGTGGGACGTGTTCAGGATCCGCCGCTGGTGGCGGCCTGCTTCTCGCACCCCTTCAGGAACGTCAGTTTGGACAGCAGGCTGCGCTCTGCCCGGACGCCCAGCCGCTTCAGGTGCTCCTCGACCAGGTCCGTGAGCCGGTCCAGCTCCGAGTCCAGCAGAGCGTGGTCCGCGCCCTCGTGCACACGTGTCTTGAGGTACTCGATCTCGGCCTGGCGCAGCTTGTACCCCCCCGCCACCGTGACGTCGTCGATCTCGATGCTGAAGCAGTGCCCGGTCTCCGCGGACTCCAGATTGACGTCGAAACGCGCCCTGACCAGTGAGGGCAGGCGGTGGAAGGAGTACGCGGGGTATTCACGGGCCAGGAACGCCTCGAGGTCGTCGTCCGGGATGTCCAGGTTCAGCCGGAAGGTCTCCCCCCGCCTGAGCGCGTCCTGTTCAAACTTCTTGATCTTCATCAGATAGCGGCCGTCGGGCATCTTCGTGAAGCCGAAGTAGCCTGCCTGCTCACGCGGGCTGAGCACCTCGAAGGTCTCCTGCGCGTACTGCCAGCGGGTGAGCTCGTACCCGGGGTCGAGGAAGAACCCGGGGTACTGGCCCTCCTCGGCCGCCGCGCACATGGCCTGGGCCAGTTCCCAGATGCTGACCTCGTCGAGGAGATCGACCTTCTGCTCGATCTCGATCTCCGGTTCGAGGACTTCGAAGGCGCTGCCTTCGAAGAGGACGGCGCCGGCCAGCCGCGAGGAGTAGGTGAGCGCCTCGGCGACCAGGTCGGACAGGGCCGTGCCGGGGGCGTGCGCGAATCGGGCCACCCGGACGAAGAGCACGCCGGAGGAGCGCACCCGCGAGCACATCATGACCTCGGTGAGCTGCCCGGAGCCGGTGCTGTGCGTACGCAGCAGCATGAGCGGGGCCAGGCAGGCCAGTTCGTACTTCTCCAGGGAGGTCACCGTCGCGCCGCTCGCCGGGGCGGTGAGTGCGGTTCCCGGGCCGAGGCCCGCCCACACCGGCTCGGCAGGGTCCGCGGGCGCCTGCTCCCCGCTGCCGTCCAGCACCAGGATGCTCCGGGCGGCGGTGTCCGAGGGACGCAGGTGCTCGGTGGCCCGGTGCGCCCCGCCGGGCTCAGGGGCGAGTTCTGCGGCGACGAGGGGAGTGTTCTTGCTCCCGGCCACCTGGTACTGCCGCGAGATGTCCCCCAGTACAAGGTGCCTGGTGACGTGTGCGGCTGCCGGCTCAACGCCGGCCGTGGAAGCGTGCATTGCTGGCTCACTCCTTCAATCCCCCTGCGCGGTGCAGGTCATGTGGGGTCGTGTGGTTGGGGAGTCGGCTCGTCGTGCGGGCCGGACCGGATGTGACGTCCGGCAGCGGTCCGCTCCGGCAGCGGCTCACCCCCGCAGCAGGCTCAGACACATCTCGGCGGCGGCACGCAGCTGGGAGACCGGAACGCGTTCGTCGACGCCGTGGGCGAGCCGCTGCTCCCCGGGTCCGCAGACATAGGTGGGGACGGCGAACCGACGGCGCAGGGTACGGGCGTCGGTCGGCCCGGGGTAGACCGGATCGGGATCACCGGACGCCCCCTCGGAGCGGCAGGCGGCGACCAGCCGGTCCCACAGCGGTGTCACCGGGCTCTCGGATGCCGCCGAGGTCATCAGCAGTTCGCTGCGGCAGGTGATGTCCTCGGCTACGCAGTCGGCCACCAGACGGCGTACGGCCTCCTCGGTCACCTCGGGGCCACCGGGCGGAAGGCGCAGGTCCCACTCCGTCCGGCAGGTCCCGGGAACGGCGTTCACGCGGGTGCCCCCCGTGATCCGGCCCAGAGTCGCGGTGACCGAACCGCCCGTCGGGCCGCCGGCGAACCGGGCCGCCGCGGCCGCCGGCAGCAGTTCGGCGAGACGGCAGGACGCGAGTACTGCGGACACGCCCTCCTCCGCGCGTCCGGCCGGGGCTTCACGCCCCTCCAGGTCGATACCCAGCCAGGCCACGCCTCGCTCCATGCGGTGTGGCACCAGGGAAGTCGGTGCAAGGACCACCGCGCCCTCCAGCGGCGGCAGTCGCACCGTGTCGGCGAGCGCTTGCCAGCCGGCCCGCCCCCCGCGTTCGCCGTCGGCGGTGAACGCGAGAAGGAGGTCCCGGCGACCCGGCCGCCCCGCCGCATGGTGGGCGATCGCGGCTTCGACCGCGGCGGCGATACCGCCCTTCATGTCCGCCGATCCGCGCCCCCACAGTTCGCCGCCGGTCACGACCGCGTCGAAGGGCGGCTGTCGCCACTGGGTGGCTTCGGCCGGGACGGTGTCGGTGGCGGCGGTCAGCAGGAGCGTGGGCCTCGAGCCGTCGCAGGGGCCGTACCGCGCGAGCAGGTTCGGGCGCGAAGGCACCGTCTCGGTGACCCGGACCTCGTCCGCCGAGTCCGCGAGCATCTCGGCCAGGACACCGACCACGGCCTGTTCCGTGGTGAGGGGGTTGTCGCTGCGGGTCCGCACCAGCCGGCGGGCCAGGGAGACCAGCCGTGCCTCGTCCACGGCCGCCTCCCGGGGGGCGGGGCCGCGCGCCGACGCGGGCGGTACCGGAGGAGGGGAGGAGGGAGAGGAAGGTGTCGTCATGCCATGAGTCCCGGGTCCGTGCCGTCGCCCGAGGCATTGATGAACTCGGTCGCCTGAGGAAGGCCGTACGGCTGCATGTACTGGGCGGCCCGCGCGTCCCGCAGAACCCGGGAGGCCCGATGCCCCCATCGGTAGGCGGAGGCACCCGCGGCCGTCAGGGCGAGATCGGAGAGGGTGACGGCGGTGTCGTGCGTCCGCAGGCGGCACAGCTGCCAGTCCCGTGCCAGCGCCAGGGTCCCGGGGCCGTCCGCGAGGTCGTGGCTGTCCAGTCGGCGCAGGAAGAGCTCCACCAGGGAACGGGTGCCCGCCAGTTCGTTCTCGGACCTGATCGCGGCGGAGTCGATCCATACCCCGGGCCGGTCCGCGCCCGCGCGCCGAAGGGACCCGAGCAGGATGTGGTGTGCGGCGGTGGCCAGCCCCAGGTAGATCCCCAGCATGCCCGCGGAGCTGAGCATCCGGCCGCCCAGTGCCCGCGGGTCGTAGGAGCCCCAGGGGCCTCGGACCGCCAGGCTCCAGGGCAGCACCTCGGCCTCGTGGAAGCGCACCGTCTCGCTTCCCGAGCCCCGCATCCCCAGCCCGTCCCAGCCGTCGGCCACTTCCACCGCCGCCGAGCGCGGCACGATCGCACTGCCGAGGCGATCGCCGTGCGGGGTGCGGACCCGGAGCCGGACCGCGTAATGAGTGGCGGCGGGGGCTCCCGAGACCATGATCTTCTGGCCGCTGACGGTCGGGACCCCGCCGGCCGTCACCTCGGCCGAGGTACGGACGGTGAAGTAGCCCGCGCCCGCCTCGGTCGCCGCGCCCGCAACGAAGGCCGAACCGTCGGCCATGGCACGCAGCAGCCCGGCGGCCGCGGGATCCGCCTGACCGGAACCCAGCGCCAGGCCGCGGGAGAGCTGCATGTGCAGTACCAGGGCGGCGGAGGCGTCGGCCCAGGCGACCCGTTCGAGACAGGCGGCGAGGTCGAGGAGCGTGCTCACCCCGAGCCCGCCGTGGGCCTCGGTCACGGTGGCCCCCATCAGCCCGGCGGCGGCGAGTGCCCGGTGCGCTTCCCGGACGTAGCTGCCTTCGCGGTCGTGCCGTTCGGCGTCGGCCTCCACGGCCGTCAGGCACTTCTCGGCGCGCTCCACCGCCAGTTGCCCCTGCGGCGTGAGCGGTCGCAGGCACCAGGCGGTGCCGGGGCCCGGTACATGGGGCGAGGGGCCCGTCACCGGGCACCGTCCGCGGTGGGGAAGGGGTGGATGCCGTGGGTGCGCAGGAAGTCCACCGAGGGCTCCAGCCGCTTGCCGTCGTGGTCGATGCCCACCCCGACCATCACGTCCGCCTGCGGGGCGTACCGGCGCAGGCAGCGATCGAGTTCCCGCCAGTCCACCGTGCCGGTGCCCAGGGCGAGATCGGAGTCCTGGTCGCCGTGGTTGTCCCCGTACTGGACGTAGGCCGTGACCGGGCCCGCCAGGCGCAGCCAGTCGTCGAGGGACACCGTGCCGTGGACGTTCCAGTGCGCGACGTCGAAGCACAGCCGCAGCCGGGGTGAGCCGAACTCCTCGACCAGGGAGAGGCTGAGTTCAGGGGTGCGGTCCCACATGTTCTCCAGGAGAACGGTGACGTTCCCGAGCTCCTGGTCCCCGAGGAAGGCGAGCCAGCCGTTGCGCCATTGCCGGTCGTAGGCGGGCTCGTTGAGCATCGGCAGATGATTGCTGTGCAGTATGAGGAACTCGGCATCGAGCCGCTTCGCCCATTCGATGGATGCGGATATGCGCCGGGCCGAGGCTTCTCGTACGGCACGGTCGGGTGAATGGACGGCGATGTCGATGTAGGGACCGTGGATCACCTTGACAAGGTCGGCCGCCCCTGCGCTTTCCAGGAAATCCGAGAAATATTGATCCAGGATGTCCAAATTTTGCGGGTATGCCGGTTCGATCAGTTCGAAGTGAAACTGGTTCGATCTGGCCACATTGACATAGCGAGATATGCCGTGCAATCTTGGTTGAATAGTGACGCGAGGCACTTTAATCCATTCATGCATTCGTTTTGGGGGTATGAAAAGTGAGGCCAGAGGGGCGGAGCGGCTATCTTGTCGCGGTGGTGGGAATTGACGGGGCCGGCAAGACGAGCCAGGTGGGGAGGCTGGCCGAGTGGTTCGAGAGCCTGGGGAACCCCACTCGGCTCTTTTTGAATCAAACACAGCTCCCGGTCCGGCAGTCATTGGACGCCATCGCCGCGGAAGATGGTTTCCCGGGGCATCTCGAAATGATCGGGGCTGACACGATCAGGCTCATTTCGGCCTGTGCGAAGTTGTCGGCGCTCGCTCCTGTCGATGAAGTCCTGCGTACCCCCCGTGCGGTGGCGCTCGCCGATCGGTACACCGTCTGCCAGTACGCCGCAGTCCGCCTGCAGAAGGCGGACAACGAAGAATTCCTGCGGCGACTCAACCGGGTCCTTCCTCAGCCTGACCTCACCCTCTTCCTGAATGTCGACCCAGCGGTTGCACAAGAAAGAATCAAGTTGCGTGGCATCGACGAGGAGAGCCTGGAGTTCCTCGTCGATTTCCGGGAGGCCTACCGCTCCCTCCCGGAATTCGAGGATTTCGTCGTGGTCGACGGCAACGGTTCGTTCGACGAGGTGCAGGAACTCCTCCGCAAGGAGATTCAGCGTGCCCTGCCGGAAGCGGTGTCCTCGCCGGCCGGTGCGTAGACGCTGACGTGAGCGCTGGAGCCGGCTGTGAACGGGCGCCGGCTCCAGTTCTCCCACCGGTCCTCCAGGCGCAGCCCCGCTCGCCGGGCCATCGCGTCGAGTTCCTGCGGCCAGGTGTAGCGCACCCGGGTGGGGTAGAGGGCGAAGCCTTCGTCCGTGACCTCCAGATCGAGGGACTCGACGACCTGGGTGTCCGCTCTGTGCCGTGACACCTGCAGAAGCAGGCTGGACTCTCCGAAGTCCTTCACCCGCAGGGCCGGAGCCCCTTCGAACTGCTCGGGTGAGGGCACGAACGCCTCGACGACGAAGCGGCCCTCCGGCGCCAGGTGCCGTGCCACGCTCCGGAAACAGCTCTCCTGTCCCTCGGGATCGTCCACCAGGAAGAGCGAGTTGAAGGCCACCCAGATCAGCGAGAAGTCCTGGTCGAGGGTGAAGTCGGTCATGCTGCCCAGCGTGCCGGGCACGCGCTCTCCCCCGGGCGCGCGGCCGAGCTCCTCGAGCATCTTCGGGGAGCTGTCCAGCCCGTGGACGCTGACACCCTTCTCAGTCAGCGGAATGGCCAACCGCCCGGTGCCCACGCCGAGTTCCAGCGCCGATCCGTCGCCGGCCAGCTCGGCGAGCAGACCGACGGCCTCCGCCACGTCATTGCGTCCGGCCACCTGCCGGTCGTACACACTGGCCCGGGAATCTCCGTACGAGGCGGCATCCCAGTCCTGAAACGCGTTCAAAATACCCTCTCCTCGGCCGGCGTCCGCCGTCCTCCCGCCAGGGAGAACGGCCGACGCAGCGGGCTCTCCCGCGGCTCAGGCCTCGACCTTCGCCAGGAACTCCTGCCAGCGCGTCTTCTGCTCCTCCGTGGAGCCCTCGCGGCAGACGTGGTCGCGCAGGTCCTCGTCCCAGGTGATCGGCTCCGGGTCCTTGTCGGCGAGCTTGGACATGCCGTCGAGCAGCGTGTTGTCCATGCCCGGCAGCAGCTCCGGGATCCAGTACGCGAGGTAGTAGAAGACGCTGCGCCCAGGGCTGAAGCTGGGGTTGCGGTTCTCGTAGTTCTCGAGGCTGAAGGCCGGGTAGGCGCCGTCGCCGATCTTCTTCGGCACCTTCCAGATCGGGTAGCAGAAGGTGACGTCCCCGATCTTCCGGAACGGGGCGGGCAGCGGGAGCAGGCCACGTGAGACACGCGCGATGTGCTCGGCGACGATGTCCTCCCGGTTCGCGCCGGTGGCGACGTACTTCATGCCGCGCTCGACCGCGTAGCGGGACAGGACGCGGCGCAGCAGCCAGGTTCCCATGAACTCCAGGTCGGCGTCGGGGAAGAAGTCCCTGAACACCTGCTTGACCGAGCTGAGTTCCTTCAGTCCGGACAGCCGCGCCGTCTCCGACTCCTCGACCACGTTCAGGTCGATGCCGTGCGCCGTGCACAGCTCACGGGCGTTGTCGACCTGTGCGTCCCAGTCCGGGATGCCGAGCATCATGACGGGCACGACGCGCTCCGGTTCGAAGTAACCGGATTCCATCAGCGTGGACAGCAGCACGTTGGAGTCGCCGCCGCCCGAGGTCCCCACGACCAGGCCGTTGCTCCGGTCGCCCGGCCACTGCTTGAGCACGTCCGTGACGCTGGCGCGGACGAATTCGAAGCACTCGGCGGCGGACATCTGCGTGTGCACACGCTGGAAGGCCCCGCTGTCCTCGGTGGGGAAGGTCCACTCCGTGGTCGCCTCGGGATGCAGTCGCGCGTTGGCGGTCTCCACGCCGAGCAGCCCCGGAAGGTTGATGTTGCGGGTGACGCGCGCGAACACCTCGTCCACGTCCCCGTCGCCGGGTCGGGCCGTGGAGGCGGGAACGAAGACGGCACGCCGGTGCCCGTCGCCCCCGTGCCCCTCGATCCGGTAGGTCCACACCGCTGAGAGCGGGATGCCGTACAGCCTCAGCAATGCTCCGACGGTCGGTGCGCTCTCATGTTCAAGGAGGTACTCGCCGTGGTTGGTCTGCAACCGGACTCGCATATGCCGTTCCGTTTCGTCAGCAGGTGGATCATCGTCGATGCAAGTGCCGCTGGTGAGGCGCCGAAGCGCCTCACCAGCGGTGTCAGGACAAGAAGAAGTCCCGATGAGGGCTACGGTCAGCCGGTGGCGACGATCGAGTTGCAGCAGGAGACGGACTCCAGGCCGCTGTCCGTCGTGGCCGCCTCGCGCGCACCGAGCACGCCCAGGTTGAGGGCCGCGACCGGCTCGAACTCGACGAGAACCGCCGCCGGGGCGTTGACCAGACCGAGTTCGGTCTTCATGGTTCTCTCCTCTCATTGATGAGTGGTGCTTCTTTCAACCACGCCTGGTGACGTGGTTGTTCATGGCGGGCGTCAGGACGCCCGGTAGGGGAGGAAGACAGGCTCGGGATCCGGGGCGCCGGGGCGCAGCTGCCCCTCGGCCCGGTCGGCGATCCGCTCCGCGATGTCGCGGCAGTCGCTGATCCGGCCCTGGGCGGCGCGTTCACGCATCTCCCGTGCCTCGGGGAACACGCTCTCGGGCAGTTCCCACAGGGAACGCTGCATATCGGTGTCCATGGCGCCGGGAGACACGCAGAAGGCCCTCAGCCCGGCGGTCCTCTCCTCCGCGGCAAGGGCTTCGGTCAGGCGTTCCACCGCGGCCTTGCTTGCCGAGTACGCCGCCCAGCCGGGGCGCGCAGCGCGCGCCGAGCCGGCGGTGAGATTGACCAGTACGCCTTTGTCCGGACGGCTGCGGACATGCTCGGCGAATACCGAACTGCCATTGATCGCACCGATCAGATTGGTGCCGAGCAGCCGGTTCCATCGCGCAAGGTCGCCGTCCACGACATGAAAGGGATCCATGACGGCGGCATTGTTCACCCAGACGTCGATCCGACCGTGCCGGCAGACGACGGATTTCGAGAATTCACGCATCCGCTGCTCGTCCTGCACATCCATCGCACAGTGCATCGTGACGTCTTCCGACGTGCCGCCGGATTCGGTACGCGATATCCCTGCCACCAAGAAGCCGCGTCGCGTGAATTCTGCGCAGAGGGCTCGACCTAAGCCTCGACTCGCGCCGGTCACCACGCAAACGGGCAGGTGAGAGCCTGTTGACTTCGGCATTCCACAACCCCCGTTGCGCGATGAATGCAGCACAGATGAACGAATGCTTCAGTGAAAGTGAGGCTTCTTCTCATCTCCCCTTGCTGTAATAACCCTAGACTGGCCGGGGTGATCACTGCAAGAGTTTTCGATCTATTTTCTCGGCCGGAAATCGAGGCGCGTACCGCAGTTCATTCACTCAATGGATTCTTTGCCGCGTCTGCTGTTCCGGCGAACCTCATGGAGGACCTTCAGATAGAAGGAGACATAGCTGTCCTCGGCATGCGCGGCGTATCTTCTGGCGACCGGATGCCGTTCTGCCAGCCTGTTGATGGGCACCACCATCGCCGCATGGTGCTCCACATGGAAGTTGTTGCCGTTGGTGAACCAGCGACTGAATCTACTCCCGCTGATTGTTCGGGTATTGTGCAGTACGTCTGTATTGCCATCGATATCGCACAGGACATGCTCGGGCAGTTCCAGGAAGAAGTGGACCGGTATCGACAGCAGCAGCGGAACCGCCCACAGCATCGCCACGGTGCGGCCCTGCCCCAGGGCTGCCCCCGCGCAGGCCGCGAGCACCGCGATGCCGATGAGGCGGTACTCGTTCATGACCTGGCGTCTGGTGCGTTCCCCGATCTGTCCCCGGGTGTGGGTCCAGGCACCCGTGCAACTGCGGAGCACGTCCGCCCCGACCTGGACCAGCCGCGCCGGGTCCACCGCACCGCGGAGCAGAGCGTTCCAGGTCAGCGGCGCCCGGGTGTCGAAACCGAAGAACTCGCTGTCCTGGGGGGTGCCGAGGTACTTGTGGTGCTGCAGGTGCTGGACCCGGTAGTGGCTGTAGGCCGACAGGAGAGGAATCCCGAGCAGGACACCGACCGGCCGGTGGACCCAGCTCCTGCGGAAGGCCGAATGGTGCAGGCACTGGTGCTGCAGCTCCACCAGGTGCGTGTACATGGCGGCGAGCAGGAGGACTCCGGCGGCTGCCGCCGGCCAGGAACGGCTCAGCGCCAGGACACCGCCGGCGCAGCAGATGACGAGTGCCGCCGCAAGTTTGCCGAGAAAGACCAATTCATCCTTCCGGGACACTCGCGCCCGCTCGAACAGCACGGCCGGCGGCCCCATATCGGTGTCCACATCCCCTCCCCGTTCCCCTGCTGCGGTGCTACTGCCAGGCCACTGTCGTCTTGTCGGCGTCGGTCCGGTAAACCTGCCGTCCGGTCACCGAGTTGACGATGCGGGCGCTGCGCCAAGCCACGAGGGACAGCAGCGTGTCGTTGATGCCGTGGCCGGCCTCCGAGAATCCCTGTGTGTAGATCCGCAGGCCCTCCGGTCCGTCGAAGGCCACGGAGTAGTCGGCGTTCACCTCGAACCTGCCGTCGGTGACGGCCAGTTGCTCCTGGATCGGCTTGAGGTATTCCGGGATCTGCCTGCGGTACCCGGTGCACAGGATGACGAGGTCGGCAGGGAGCACCTCGGCGGCGCCGCGATTCTCGTCGTGCAGTGTCACCCGGTACTCGGATCCGTCCTGCTCCAGGGCGACGCCTCGGCGGGAGGTGAGCAGCCGGTGCCGCATTCCCGCTTTCAGCACATGGTCCAGGTGGTACAGGCGGCGGTAGATGGCGCCGAGCAGTTCGTCGGTGATCCCGTCCCCGCCGGCGTTCAGCTGCTCCGCGATCATCTCGGCGCGGCGCGCGGGCGGCAGCCCGTGGAAGTAGCCGGCGTACGCGGAGGAGAACCACTCGTTGGTGAACGGTGAGTCGTCCAGGGGCTGGAAGCCGGCCTTGCTGGAGGTCCAGGTGAGGGACGAGGGCAGCCCGTGCTCGTCGGACAGCAGATGGTTGACGACCTCGGCACCGCTCTGTCCGGCTCCGATCACCAGAACCCGGCGGCCCTTCCACTCGGGGCGCACATGGGTGAAGTCGCTGCTGTGCAGCACGTTCTTCCCCCGATGCGGCAGCGCGAAGGACGGAAGACGCGGTTCGGCACCGGAACCGACGACGAGGGTACGGGCGGTGCGGGCCCCGCCGCCGTCGCAGGTGACCTCGAAGCGGTCGCCCGACACCGAGACGGAATTGACCCGCGTTCCCCACCGCAGAGAGGGAAGCTGGGCCGCTGCCCACTGGTAGTACTGCTCGAACTCACGCCGCGAGCAGCTCAGGCCGTTGGCCTCCAGGAAGCGGAACGCCCTGCCCTCCTGGACGAGGAAGTTCAGGAAGGAGAACCTGCTCCTCGGGTCGACCAGGGTGACGAGGTCCCTGAAGTAGGTGACGGTCAGCTGCGAGTCCGGGAGCATCAGCCCCTGGTGCCACTGGAATCCGGGCTTGTCGTCCAGGAACCGCGTTCGCAGCTCGGGCAGCGGGTCGGTCAGGGCCGCGAGGCTCAGATTCGCGGGTCCCACACCGATTCCGATGACGTCGTAGTCAGACATTGTCGATCACTCCATGGGGGCAGCGGCAGGTCGGCGTCCCGAGGTGGCGGGCAGGACTCGGCGACACGTCGGTCATTGCCAGTACTCGTTCTGGATGCGGGCTATCCGGTCCATGAGCATGTCCTCGTCGTGAGCCTTGACCACGTACGAGTCGAGGAAGTCGGTGGAATGCCGCACTCCCCCGCGCCCGTTCCCGGCTCCGTGGTGTGCGATGTGCTCGACGACGCCGAGGTCCCCGAACCTGTCCGCGGGGATACCGCGCGACTCGCCTCCGCCGGGGTAGAACGCGATGAAGCCGCAGGTACCGGTGGCCGGGACGGAGCCGAGTGACACAGGCAGGCCGGCATCGATACGAATCTGCGCCTCGACGATGTTGAACCCGTACTGCCACTGGATGACCGGCGGGATGACACCACCGGGCGGCCGGCCCGCCACCTCGCAGAAGACGAGTTCGTCGGCTGCGGTACGGAACAGCTCCAGATGCGTGGTGCCGTCCTTGAGCCCCAGCGCGGCCAGAACGGCCGCGTTCATCTCGTGGATACGAGGGAGCAGCTCGGCGTCGTCGACGAGGACGGTCCCGAAGATGCCACCGGGAGAGTAACCGGACGGATCCGCGAGGTACTTGCCGACGCCGGCAAACCTGATCTCTCCGTCCACGACCACCGAGTCGCAGTGGTAGATCCGGCCCTCGACGAACTCCTCGACCTCGTACTGCGAGCCGGACAGGTCGAGGCCCGCAACCACGCTGCGGGCATGGTCGAGGGAGTCCACCATGTAGACGTCCTTGGCGGCGAGCCCCCATCGGCTCTTGATCACCTTCCGGCCGGTGCTCCAGTCCACCCGGTCGAGGTCCTCCGGGCGGTCGAGCGCGGAGAATGCCGGCAGCGCGGCCGCCCCGGCCTGCTGCACGGCCTCTTTCATCCGCACCTTGTCGCGGAAGCGCACCGCCGTCTCGTAGTCCATCCCGGGCAGGGAGAACTTCGAGCGCATCTCCGCCGCCAGCAACACCGCCCGCTCGTGCACGGCGATGACCCGGCCGATGGGGTGGTGACGCAGGGTCCAGGTGCAGATGTCCCGCCAACGGTCGAAATCCTCGGCGTCGCAGACGGCGACATGGTCCAGGGGATGGTCCGCGAAGCCGTCGAGACCGCCGTGGACCCGGTGACGGGTGACGAGATGGATGTCGATCTCCGAGACCGGCAGGATGTGACTGCCGCCCCGGTTGAAGTGCGAGTAGTGGTGCTTGTTGATGAAGAGCGCGGCCGCCTTGCTCATCGCCCCGCCTCCTTGCCGGATTCCGCGGGGTCCACGTCGAGGGGCCACTCCAGGGACCGTCGCACCAGGTCGAATCCCGTGAGCTGCCGGATCAGATCGGTTTCGTCGTCGTGACCGGTGGTGTGGCTTGCCGTGAGAATCCGCGCCGTGCCGTCGTGCAGCGCGAGGTGGACGAGGGCCGGGCCGTCGGTGAGTCCGGCCGTGTCGAGGAGGCCGTTCAGTGCCGCCCTGGCCGCGCGGTGCTCCTCGGGGGACAGACAGCGCTCCGGCACGAGATGCCCGGGGAGCGAAGGCGTGTGTCCCTCCTCCACGGCGGCGACCCATTGGTGCACTCCGCCCGTGCTGAAGGTGTGGGCCCTTATGCGCCGCTGCTCGCCACTCCCACCGCCGTCCCCGGCCGCGGCCAGTGCCTTCACCGCCTCGGCCGGGGTACCGATGGTCCCGAGCGTGGAGTTGGCCGTCGCCGCCGGTAAGGCTCCCCTCGCGGTCAGGGAGACGACGGCCGTGGGGTTGAGGGGGCGTAAGACGGTGTCGACGAAATCGGCGAACGAATCGTCCCCGAAATCGATCGAGTAGTAGTCCGTGTGGTCGTCGGCCAGTTCATGCACCGGCGCGCCGGGCCGCTGGACCAGTACGGTGCGGCATCCCAGGCCGTGCGCGGCTCTCGCCACGGGCACCGTCGCGTCGATGAGGACCAGAGTGTGACCACCAGGTCGCGCGGTGCTGTTCGCCCCTAACATTTCCCTCCCCAGGTCCCGCTGTCCGGATCCGTCTCGAAGTACGCGACCTCGTCCTCGACGCTGCGGAGTTCCCAGTCCTCCCTGCTGCGTATGTACCGGGGACTCTCGGCGACGATGGACTCGGTCAACGTCCGGACGCCGTCGAGGCGCCAGCGGACCGTCCCGGTGACATGGGAAGCGAGTTCCGCGGCGAAGGACTGGCAGGCCGCGCGGAGTTCCCCGAACCACCGCCCTTCGACCGCCTCACGCACCCAGACCTGCTCCAGGTGCAGCTTCTCCCTCAGCGTTTCGGCGTCCAGCGTCGCGGTTTCCAGGTGGCGGTGGGATGCCAGCAGCAGCCAGGCCGCCGGCGCCTCGCGCACTTCCAGAACCTTTGCCCCGCCGGGCAGGTGCTCCAGGCCGGTGTGCCGGCCCTGGCCGTGTGCCCCGACGGTCCAGTTCAGAGTGTCGATCAGTTCGACAAGGTCCATGCGCCGACCGTTGACCGCGACGGGAACGCCGGCCTCGAAGGAGACCGCCACCGACTCGGGGCCCGGGGTTTCCCGCCGGGCACTCCACCGGAAACAGGTCTCCGGTACCACGTGGTGCTCGGGGTCCTCGAGGATCCCGGACTCGAACTCACGGCACCACAGGTTCGAGTCGGCGCTGGCCGAACGTTCCGCCATCTCCTCCAGGCCGATGGCCCGCAGTTCTTTGGCCTTCTGCTCGCGGTGCACCGGTTCGAGTTCGTACGGACTGCCGTAGTGGCCCTGGAAGCCCAGCTGTTGCAGAGCGCCGTTCAGTCTGCGCAGCGTGTTCTGCGAGCGGTTGGCCGTATGCAGGACGACCTGGGCGCCGAGATCCTCGGCCGTACGCAGGGCGGCGCGTGCGAAGAGCGGCCGGCTCAACGATGAGCTGATGGGATACGACCCCAGGTAGAGGGCGTGCGCCGCGATCGCCGGGAGGACGAACTCCCTTGCGAAAGAAGCACGTTCGTCGAGAACGTGGAGGTGGGCACCCAGCCTGTCGGTGATCCGCCGGAGCTCGTGCTGCCTCTCGTCGCCGCCGACGTCCACGCTCACCGCGTGTACGTCGCGCGCCCCGGCCTGTACCAGCCGGTGCAGGAGATAGGAGCTGTCCAGCCCTCCGCTGAACAGCGTCACGACAGGGCGCCGCCAATCGACCTCGCGGTGCGTGATATCGCGAAAGGAGCGCACAGCCCTCGTTTTCACACTTCACGTCCTTCTGGCTCAGCTGCCCGCCGAAGGGCAGTGTCCGCATTCGGTCGACCGAGACTTTTCTCCTTGGCCGGCGGTCGCCATCAACCGCACTGTCAGGACTGTTCCTTGCGGGGAAGCGCTGAATCACGAACAGGGCCACTCAGAAGCCCTGCCACGCCGGAAAGACTTCACTTCAGGACGAAGTGCAGGTCTGCCAACAACATGTCGAACGAAGAAAGGGCGATGGTGCTGTCAATTCGACCAGAAACGCTCGCGATCACTCCTCGACAAGATCGTAGGCAGACCTCCCTTTGTCAGTCAACAGCTTTCTGTGCACGGGGAGTTGGGCACGGTCGAGCAAGTCACCCAATAGGGACAAACGTCTTGACTGTGGGCAAAGGTTGCATAATTTGAAGCCGATTTCCCATTCCGTTCGGGCTTCGTCGGGCAACCCTTGACACACTGTCAACCTCCGGCCCATGATTAGCGTGATCTTGTTCAGGTCGTGGACTTATTGGCAATGTGGCCATTGGCACTTGCGCAGGGGGGCGAGTGAGGCATGAAGCTCTGTCGTGTCCGACGTCGGCTCATGTGATGTCGACTCTTGTCACCGGACTCCGGGACGAGCCCCCCTCATTCCCCGATCGCGACCCCCACGGGTGCCGCGTACTTATTCAGCTCCGTGACGGTGCCCCGTGACAGACATTCACGCGCCCGCATCGGACAGGCAGGTGTCCGACAAGCGAGTACTGCGCGTCCTCATCGCGTCATCGGTGCTTTCAAAGGTTGCCGACTGGCAGCTCGGAATTGTGATTCCGCTGGCCGTGCTGGCCGAGTCGGACTCCGTCGCCATGTCCCTGGCCCTGTTCGCGCTGCGCGGCGTGAGCTACGTGGCGTCCCCGTTCGTGGGAGCGGTCATCGACCGGTTCGACAAGCGGACGGTCCTGGTACTCGGACTGATCCAGCAAGCGGCCTGCCTGGCTCTGCTCGCCGTGTCGCTCTCCAGCCCGCCGGCTGTCGCGCTGCTGGTGCTCCTCTCCGGAGTGGGCAGTGTGGCCTGCACCATCACGGGCCAGTTCGTGATGATTCCCCAGCTGATCAGCCCGCCGGGCCGCCCCGTGGCGGTGGCCAAACTGAACTCCGCCGTGGAGCTCTCGAAGGTGGTCGGCCTCCTTCTGGGCGGCGTCGGCTTCACGGTCTTCGGCCCGTCCGTCGCTTCACTGTGCATCGCCGGCCTGTACGTACTGGCCGGTCTGATGGCCCTGGTGCTGCCGAGGATGCCCTCCGTCCAGACCGAGATGAACCTGCGCCGTGATCTGGCGGTCGGGTTCCGCTGGGTGGGAAGGAACGAAATCCTCTGGCTCGTCGTCAGCATGTCGATCATCAATATCGCCATCGGCCAGTTGGAGCCGGCGCTGATCACCGAGTTCGCGCGCGGAGGGGTCAACACGAGCGTCATCTCGGTGCTGATGGCAATAGGCCTGTTCATGGGAGCGGTCGCCAGTCGTCTCGCCCCGTCCATTCTTCCCTCGTGGAGCACGGAACGACGCATCCTGGCGGTTCAGGTCGTCGCCTTCGTCGGACTGGCGTGTATCGCCGTCCCGGTACTGCCGGTGCGCATCCTCGGTTTCATGGTGGAATGCTTCGCCGTCGCCGTCAGTAACGTCGCATCCATCACCTACCGGCAGGAGACCATTCCTCCTGATCTGGCGGGCCGGGTCAACGCGACGATTCGCATGTTCATCACGGGTGCCGTACCACTGTCCGGTTTCCTGTACGCCTGGGCGAGCCGCTTCGACGGGTACTACTACTGGCTGCCGACTCTGATCCTCTGGGCAATAGCGATCGGGATCTGGACCCTCTACACCCGGTACCGGGAGCGTGTCACGGTCGCGGCCCCTTCGCGATAGGAATCACACCGACCGGAATCACAGCCACAGGCCGCAGACATCACAGTGGCAGATATCGCAGGACAGGAACCGCACGGCACGGACCGCACGACAGGAATTGCGCGATGGAGATCGTTGAACAGGACCACGTCGTTGTTGCCTCGGTAGATCTCGAAGAAGCCGAAAAGCGGGCTTGGGAAGCGGCCGGCACATCGGTCGACGTGGTCAGGCTCGTGGGCTCCGAGGAAGTCAGTGACGAGGTCCTGTCCCACTTGAGGTTCATGGCCCGTCCACGCTGGCTGAACTGGTGTGCCCCGGTGGCCGGTTCTGAGGACGAGTTCCTGGGGGCGCTTTCCGGAACGGAGCGCAGGAACGTCCGTCTCGGCCGCCGGTTCGTCGAGGAGCAGCGGCTTCGGCTGTGCGTGCAGCCGCGGCTGACCGAGGAGTTCATGGATGAGTTCCTGGTCGTGTACGACAGCCAGATCGCGGACATGCCCCGGGGGAAGAACTTCGCTCGTCGGTGGCGGGATCGTCTGCTGGCAGCGGCCGACGAGCATGTGAGCGTGGGCCTCAGCGACGGCACCAGCATGCTCGCCGGGTCCATATGGCGCGTCCGTCCCGAGCGGTCGGTCCTGCAGATGCGTTTCTCCGCCGCTTTGCCCGGAGCACGATCGGGCCGCGCTCTGCGTGTTCTCTATGCGGAAGCCATGGCGTACGCCCGCGAAAGCGACCTGGCCTACGCGTCCCTGGGCAACGATCCCGCACTCTTCGGGCAGGTCGTTCAGCCCGGCCTGTTCAACTTCAAGAGCCGCATGGGCTTCACGCCCGTCCCCTCGGAGCTGCTCGACCCCTCCCTCGCCGGCGAGTTCGCCGACAGGATCCTCAGCCTGCGGTCGTTCTCCGACCCCTCTCTCGTCGTCACCTGGGGGCAGCATCGCGGAACACTGCCCACCTGGCCCGATGCGGTACGCGGCGGCATCCACGATCTCCTGGTCGTGTCGGACGGCCCGCCCGAGGGGCTCCTCAGCCGCTTCCACGGGAAAGGGTTCCGGCAGTCACGGGTGGTGACGGTGGAGGAGCTCTCCGGATGACCTGAGCCCCGTCCGTGAAACGACGCGCAGAGTCGTGACGGAGTCACGGGGTCGGAGGCCGCCAGCTCTGCACCATGGTGTCGAACTGCTGCCGCATCGTGGGCCAGTCCTCGGCGGGACCGGCCATGAAGAGCGCGTACTCGGTCCCGTCCTCCTCGTAGTAGACCTGGTCGATCGCGCGGCGCCTGCCCGGATGATCCTTGATCTCGGTCCAGGTGAACTCCCAGATCGCCGAATCCGTCTGGTCGCGGTAGGTGTTGGGGTGGAGGATCACCTTCTTGTAGTCCGCGCGCTTGTCGACGATCTGCTCCAGATCGAGCAGGTGCATGTACGGATTCTCGTAGTCCGGCGACGGGTCGATGCTGATGCGGATGCGGTGGCGGCCGCTGTCGGGCGTGTAGTCGATCTGGTTGCCGTCCAGCTGCCGCGTCCAGCCGTCGGGTACGAGCAGGCTGAAGCCCTTGGGGTCGGTCACCCGGTGCCAGCCGGCGGGTACGGAACCGGTCTTGGCGGGCCCTGGGGAAGACGGCTTGGTGGCCCCTGGCGTGCTGCTCGGGCCGGCTGAGGTGCCACCGTCCCCGTTCCCGTAACGCATCGCGAGGAATCCCGCCCCACCGCCGACGACAGCGGCGAGCACGACGACGAGCAGTGCCCTGCGCCAGCGGCCGGATCGTTTCCGTGCCGTCGTGGTGGGGGCGGTGTGCGGCTCAGGGAGCGACGCGGTAGCCGCCCGCCGGTCCTCGGCGTCCACCGACTGCGTCGGTACGTACTCGTGCGCCGACTTCGGACGGCGCCCCTCCATCACCTCCAGCAGCATCCGCTCCGCCTCGGGAGTCGGCGGGCGCTGCTCGGGCTCCTTGCGCAGCAGTGCGGTGATGACGGGGCCGAGCGGTCCCGCGTGCTGGGCGGGCGGCGGCTCCTCGGTGACCACCGCCTGCATCGTGGACAGCGGTGACGTACGGCGGAACGGTGAGGTCCCCTCGACCGCGGTGTAGAGCGTGGCGCCCAGGGACCACAGGTCCGAGGCGGGTCCGGGGTCCCCGCCGCGTACCCGCTCGGGAGCCAGATAGTCGATGGAGCCGACCAGTTCACCGGTCCTGGTGATGGTCGAGTCGCCCTCGATGGCGGCGATGCCGAAGTCGGTGAGCAGAACGCGGCCGTCGGAGGCGAGCAGCACATTGCCGGGCTTGACGTCGCGGTGCAGCACTCCGGCGGCGTGCGCGGCGCGCAGTGCGCCCAGCACGTGCAGGCCGATCCGGGCGGCCTCGGCAGGCTGGATCCGGCCGGACTCCTTGGCCGCGTCGGCGAGTGACGGCCCGTCGACGTACTGCATCACGATCCACGGACGGTCGTCGTGTTCCAGGACGTCATGGACGGTGACAACGTTGGGGTGGGAGATCCGGGCGGCGGCGCGGGCCTCCTTCTGGGTGCGGGCGTGCAGCACCGTCCGGTCGGCCTCGGACACGTACAGACCGGCGGTGAGCTCCTTGACCGCGACCGTTCTGTGCAGGAGTTCGTCCTGGGCGCGCCAAACCCTGCCCATGCCGCCGCGGCCGATGCTCTCGGTCAGCCGGTACCGGCCGGCCAGCAGCAGTCCTGCGTTCGTGCCCGAGCCTTTGCTCACGCTCTGTGTGTGTTCCACGTGTCCCCGCCCCGTTCCTTGGAAAGACAGGTTACGGAGAGGAAGTACGTGCGGGGAACCGGGGGCCGCTCAGTAACTCGCACCGTGATCCGATGGTTGCGCGGCGCGGTCGCTCCCGACGGCGGGCGAGACGTCATCCGTTCGCCCGGTACGCGGCCGTGGCCTGCTGGTAGATCTCGGTGACCTTGTCGCGCCGGTCCTCGGGCCCGATCACCTGCAGCACGTGATAGCTGTCGCCGACGATGAGCGCGAGGTTGCGGACGTACACCTCACGACCGGTGCTGTCCTGCCAGGTGAACTGGCCTTCCGCCATGGCCTGCTTGCCCACGTCGATGCGGCGCAGACCGGATGCCGTGGACCAGGAGGAATCGCGGAACGGCTGCAGCTCGCGCTCCTTGTTGCGCTGATACGCCATCGGGTCCGCGCCGTTGGCCCGCACGGAGTCGCGGCCGGGGACGACGATCAGCGTGAAGTCGCCGCCGACGTAACGGACCTGACCGCTGTCGTTGATGGGTCTGCGCTGCCAGGTCTTGTCGACACCGACCCGGAAGCCTTCCGGGTCGACGCGCATGACGTACCCTTCGGCGAGGTCCACGGCGGGCGCCGAGGTCTGCGGCTGCTGTCCGTCCGGAGTCCGGGAGGGCTGCTGGGCGTCCTGGGACGAGCCGCCGGTGTCCGGTGACCGGCCGCCCCCGGGCGCGCTCGATGCCGTGCCGGCCGGGGAGGACGACGGCGGCTGTTGGCCGGTCTTCGGCATGAACAGCACGGCGTACGCGACCGCCGCGGCGAGCGCGAGCAGAATCAGGAACAGGAGGAGGCGGCCGAGCGACTTCGGGCCGCGCGGGCGTCGTTCGCGTCGCTCCTTCACCTTCTTGTGGCGGTGGCGGCGGTCGCGGACAAGTGGGGCGTCGGGGGAACCGGCCCGGCGCCTGCGGACGAGCTCGCCACGGCGGCGCACGACGGGCAACCGGGTGCCGTCGACCGACGGCAGGGGCACGACCTCGGTGCCCACGTCGGGCTCCGGCGCGGACCGGACGAGCGAGCGCAGCCAGCCGCGCAGCTCCTCGAAGTCGGGGCGCTCGGTGGGGTCCTGGCGCAGCAGCGACTCGACGACCGGGCGCAGCGGCCCGCACTCCTCGGCGAACGCGGGCGGTTCGGCGCAGACGAGCTGGACCAGCTCGGCCGCGCTCTCCTCGGGGTACGGGGCGTGGCCCTGCACCGCGCGGTAGAGCAACGCGCCGAGCGCCCACAGATCGGTGGCCGGGCCGATGGGCGGCGCCAGCTGCCAGTTCTCGTGCACCGGTCCCGCCTGCTCGGGCGCCCAGCGCTCGGTCACCGCCCCGACGACGGCGATCCGGGCCTGGCGCGCCCGCTCGGCGGCGAGCGGGGTGGCGGGGCCGCGGTAGGCGGGTGCGGGCCCGCCGGCGACCACCTCGTCCCACCTGCCGCCGGCGGGTACGGGCTCGGCGTGGACGGACGCGGGGCTCTGCCGCTGTGCGTCGGCGCGCAGGGCGTCGCGGGTGGTGCTCCCGTACGGAGACGGGCCGCCTCCCGCCGGGAGCGGTGCGGGGCCGTCCGTGCCCGGCCGGGGCCCGTCGTGCCAGGTGCCTGCCAGCTCCGCACGGCGGGGGCCGCCGGGCGGATCCCCGTACGGGCTGCGGGGCCCGGTCCCGTAGGTGTCTTCGGCCTCGTCGGCGTCCTCGGCGTCGTACCCGTCGTCGCTGTCGTACGCCTCGTCGTCCGCGGGCCGGGACCACCACTGCGGCGCGGGCAGTCCGGCGCGCGGGGCGGGAAGGGCGCCGCCGGGACGTGGCGCGGGCAGGGTGGCGCCGCGGCCGCCGTCCGGCTCGTCCCACACACCGGGGTGGTGCAGCCGCTCGACACCGTCGGGGACGCGCCCCGAGGGCGGCAGAAGCCCCGGGTGGCGGTCGTCGTCGCCGTGGAGCTCTTCCGCACCGCCCTGGCCATGACTCCCGGCCTGGGAGCGGCCCTCGGCCGGGGGCTGCGTCCAGGTCCGGTGGCGTGCTTCGTCCTGTCGGCCGGCTTCCTCCTGCGACTGGTGGCGCACGAGGCCCCCGGGCCCGGCCTGTCGGTTCTCGTCCTGGCGGCGGTCGTCGTCCTGGCGGCGGTCCTCGCTGACGCGGGCCGCGGCGCGGGCACCCGCCCGGTAGGCGGCGATGGCACCGGCGCGTGCGGCCCGCGAGTCCCCGGCGGTCTCACCGAATCCGTACCCGTAGGCCGGAGCTGTGTACGGGCCCTCCGCCCGGCCGGCGCCCGGCGGGGGGCCGGGCGCGGGTGCCCCGCCCACGGCCGTCCTGCCGTACTTCTGCGGCGGCAGGTACGGCTCCGCGGTGTGCACGGGATCGGCCGGATCCGGGGAGTCGTCGACGAGCTCCGCGTCCTCCACGGGCTCAGCTTCCTCCACGGGCTCCGGCACCGGCGCGTATCCGCACAGGGCCTCCTCCGCCGCGCCCGCCGCGAGGCCCGTCAGCACGACCCGGCCGTCGTCGCAGACGAGAACCGTACGGACGGTGATGTTGCGGTGGGTCCAGCCGTGTGCGTGGAGGGCGCGCAGGGCCGTGAGCACGTCCGAGCCGATCTCCGCCGCCCGGTAGGGATTCAGCGGTTTCTCCGCGAGCAGCGCCGCCAGCGGCCGTGCCGCGACGAGTTCACTCACTATCCAGAGCGAACCGCCCTCCGCGAACACGTCGAAGACCTGGTCGAGGCGGGGGTGGTCGGGAATCTGCGCGGCGGCCTGGGCGGCCTCGACGGCCCGCCGCACCGCCGGATCCGTGGGCCGCCGGGTGGTACGCCCCGACGCCCGGCGGGACGCGGGAAGCCCCCCGAAGCCGTCCGCGTCGAGCACTTCGGCTTCCACGACCTCCGGCAACGGCAGTTGACGGACGAGGACTTCCTGGCCGCTGTAGGTGTCGAAGGCGCGGGTCTCGACCAGTTCGTACTCGTCGGAGGGCGGCAGCGGCAGGCGATAGCGGTCGGCGAGCACCCGTCCCGCATAGTCGTCCACGACGCCTCCCCACAGCGCTGTTTCCCGGCTCGGTTCACCTCCGGGGCGCGCCGGTCCCTGTCGACGCGCTCCTTCGGCTCACTCGCCGCCTGTCCCCCGGTCCCGAGGACCGCACGAAACCGTCAATTCCGGTCGTTCACCGGCCTGTTGCGGCTGCGTTCGGTCCACGTCCTCTCACGATACGTGGCCTGGTCAGTCCTTGGGGGCGAACGTGTCGAACGCCGTCTTGCGCAGCGTCCTGCACTCCGCGCCGTCCCACTCGCTCGCCTTGCAGCTGATCATGATCGAGTAGCCGTGCTTGGCATCCACCTTGAAGCCGCGGTTGAGCACTCGTACCCGCTGACCGCTCTGGTTACGCTCGAAGCTCCAGTCGGCGACCGTGGGGTAGCCCTTGTAGGCGACGGTCTTGATACCGAGGTGCTTGTAGCCGTCACTGCTGCCCCTGACAGCGCCGAGCGCGGCCGTCCATGCGGCCTTCGCGTCGTCCCCGGGGCTGTTCGTGAAGTCCACCTGGACGCGCGGGAAGCCGCCGTCGGCGCTGAAGATCGCACCCGAGTTCTGACCCGCGGTGCCGGTGCGGCGAAAGGCCTTCGGCATCGCCATGGTGAAGTGGAACTGGTCGTTGGAGACCATCACGTACCCGGCGGGGATCCCGCCCGCGCCGGCGCCGGTGCCCTTTCCGCCGGACGGCTGGGTGCCGCCCGTGCCGTTGCTCCCGCCGCCGTCCTTCCCGTCGTTGCCCCCGGTGGAGCCGTCGCCCCGGCCCTGGTCCTTCTGACCGCTGCCGCCGCCCTTGGCACCGTCCTTGCCCTTGGCGTCGCCGCCCGCGGTGGATCCGGCGGTCGTGCCGTTCTTGGGCTTGCCCTGGCCGCCCTTGTCGTCGTCCCCGCCCAGCGCGAGGACGAGCACGGTGGACAGGACGGCGAGCGCGGCGACGACCGCGATGACGACCAGCGTCCGCTTGGGCACCACATCGGTGAGCGGCGCCCGCACGGGGGCCGTCCGCGTGACCGCGGGTCCGGGCGCCGGCTCGGGGGCCGCGGCCTTGGTGGCGGCGGGCTTCGGCTCGGCCTTCGCCGCCGCGTTCCGCACGGAGCGGAGCGCGCCGCGGACCCGCTCGGCAGCCGCGTCGGCGGCGTCCTTGGCGCGGTCCCTGGCGGGAACGGCGGGCTCGGGCGGGAGCGGTGGCAGCGCGACCACCCGGGTCGCCTCGGGCGACGGCTCCGGCCCGGCCGGCTGCTCCGGCGTGTGAACGACGTCCAGCAGCAGCGCCCGCGCACCCGCGTCGTCGAGCCGCTGCGCCGGGTCCTTGGCGAGCAGGCCGTAGATGACCTCCTCCAGCGGCCCGGCGTTCTTCGGCGGGTCGAGGGGCTCGGTCATCACGGCGGTCAGGGTGGCGATCGCGGAGCCCTTGTCGTACGGCGGGCAGCCCTCCACGCTCGCGTACAACAGCCCGCCCAGCGACCAGAGATCGGCGGCCGGGCCCGGCTTGTGGCCGCGGGCGCGCTCCGGCGAGATGTACGAGGGCGCGCCGACGAGCATGCCGGTCGAGGTGATGGAAGGGTCGCCCTCGACCTGCGCGATGCCGAAGTCGGTGAGTACGACCCGGCCGTCCTCGGCGATGAGCACGTTGGACGGCTTCACATCGCGGTGCAGGATGCCCTCGCGGTGCGCGGAGCGCAGTACGTCGAGAATGGCGAGGCCGACCTCGGCCGCCCGGCGGGGCGTCAGGATGCCGTCCTCGCGCACGGCTTCGGCGAGCGACTTGCCCTCGACGAGCTCCATGACGATCCACGGCCGGTCGTCCTCGTCGACCACGTCGTAGACCGTCACCGCGCCGTGGTTGCGGATCCGGGCGATCGCCTTGGCCTCGCGCAGCGTGCGCGTGATGAGGCGGCGCTTCTCTTCCTCGTCGATGCTGTTGGGGAACCGCAGTTCCTTCACGGCGACCGTGCGGCCGAGCGTCTCGTCGACGGCCCGCCATACGGTGCCCATGCCGCCGCGTCCGAGGACGCCTCCCAGCCGGTACCGCCCGGCCAGCAACCGCCCCTCGGCGGTCGTCTGCCCGCGCCCCTGCGATGCGCCGCTCCTGGCGGCCTCGGGCCGCCCGGCCCCGGCTTGCGCACCGGAGTGGGCGCCCGGCGTGGCGCGCTTCGCGTCACCGCTCCCGGCACCCCGCACCGCGTCGGCCTTCGCCGCGTCCCGCACGTCCTGGCGGGCCGCGGCCGCGTCGTCCTTCGTGCCGGACTCCGAACCCTTCGCCGCCCCGCCGGACTCCGATTCCTTCACCGCGCCCGGCTCCGATTCCCTCGCACCGGCACGGCGGGCGTCCGCCTGCCCGGACTTCACGCTGTCGCCCGCAGTCGACGGCGCGTCCTTCTTCACCTCAGCTTGCCCGGCGGCCGACTTGGCGCCGCCGGCCTCGCCGGTCCCGGTGTCCGGCTCGGTGCCCTTCGCACCACCGCTCCCGGCACCCCGCCCCGCGTCGTCCGCTGCGTCGTGTCCGGCGCCCGACATCGCGTCCTTGCCCGTGCTCACGCCCGAACTGCCGTCCTCGCGCCCGACCGGGCCCGCGGCCGGGACACGCCCGCCGCTTCCGTCCGCGTCCCGCAGAGGGCTCCGTGTCGTGTCCCGCGACTGCTCCGCCTCCGACATGCGTCCCCTCTGCGATCCCTGATCTTCGCCCGCGCCTGCCGCTATCCGCGCGATGCGGTAACCCGCCCTGGAAGAGCCCCCATTCTCTCTCACTCCAGGACCGGCCGGTCTCCCGGGTCCACCGTGCGTCAGGAGGGCTCCGGAGGAAGGGATTCCGCTGGATCCTAGTGCCGCGATCGGCAATGTTTGCCCGTCAAGGAGCGTCGTCCGGTGCGTGCCATCGCAAGGCGGCCGGAGGTCCTTGTAGCGGAGCTATCAGGGCTTTTGGCCAACGCAGCGAGGGTGCGTGCCGGGCGGCGCGACAGGGCAAAGCTTACCGGGAGGGCACTAGATCGGGACGATGTCCGGCGCCCCCAGCCGCGCCGCGTCCGCCGTCAGGTCGTCCGGCTGCCGCTGCGACTCGCGCTCGGCCTCCACCCGCTTCTCGTAGTGCTCCACCTCCTTCTCGATCTGCTCCTTGTCCCAGCCGAGCACCGGGGCCATCAGCTCCGCGCACTCCCGCGCACTGCGCGTCCCCCGGTCGAAGGTCTCGATGGAGATGCGGGTCCGTCGCGTGAGGACGTCGTCGAGGTGGCGCGCTCCTTCGTGCGAGGCGGCGTAGACGACCTCGGCCCGCAGATAGTCGTCTGCGGCGGCGAGCGGCTCGCCGAGCCTCGGGTCGGCCGCGATCAGCTCCAACAGCTCCTCGACCAGGGATCCGTAACGGTTGAGCAGATGCTCCACCCGGACGACATGGAGGCCGGTGCGCGCCGCGATCCTCGCCCGTGCGTTCCACAGGGCCCGGTATCCTTCGGCTCCCATCAGCGGCACGTCCTCCGTGACGCAGTCCGCGACGCGCTGGTCCAGTCCGTGCACCGCCTCGTCCACGGCGTCCTTCGCCATCACCCGGTAGGTCGTGTACTTCCCGCCGGCGACGACGACCAGGCCGGGCACCGGGTGCGCGACCGTGTGCTCGCGACTGAGCTTGCTGGTCGCGTCCGACTCCCCGGCGAGCAGCGGGCGCAGTCCCGCGTAGACCCCTTGGACGTCGTCGCGGGTGAGCGGCACGGCCAGCACCGAATTGACGTGCTCCAGCAGATAGTCGATATCGGCGCTGGATGCGGCCGGATGGGCCTTGTCGAGGTCCCAGTCGGTGTCGGTGGTGCCCACGATCCAGTGCCGTCCCCAGGGGATGACGAAGAGCACGGACTTCTCGGTGCGCAGGATGAGTCCGGTGGTCGAATGGATCCGGTCCTTCGGTACGACCAGATGGATGCCTTTGGATGCCCGGACATGGAACTGGCCCCGCTCGCCGATCAGGGCCTGGGTGTCGTCCGTCCACACCCCCGTGGCGTTGACGACCTGCTTCGCCCGGACCTCGTACTCCCCGCCTTCCTCCACGTCCTGCACCCGGGCGCCGACGACCCGCTCCCCCTCGCGCAGAAAGCCGACCACCCTGGCCCGGCTGGCGACTTGCGCGCCATAGCTCGCGGCCGTACGCACCAGGGTCGCCACATAGCGGGCGTCGTCCATCTGGGCGTCGTAGTACTGCAAGGCGCCCACCAGGGCGTCCTTCTTGAGGCAGGGGGCGACCCGCAGTGCGTTGCGCCGGGAGAGATGGCGATGGACGGGCAGGCCGCGTCCATGGCCCGAGGACACCGACATCGCGTCGTACAGCGCGACGCCCGATCCGGCGTAGAACCGCTCCCAGCCCTTGTGCTGCAACGGGTAGAGGAAGGGCACGGGCCGGACGAGATGCGGGGCCAGCCGCTCCAGCAGCAGTCCGCGCTCCTTGAGCGCCTCCCGCACCAGCGCGAAGTCCAGCATCTCCAGATAGCGCAGACCGCCGTGGATGAGCTTGCTCGATCTGCTCGATGTGCCCGAAGCCCAGTCGCGGGCCTCGACCAGGCCGGTGGACAGGCCGCGTGTCGCGGAATCCAGTGCGGTGCCGGCGCCGACCACTCCGGCACCTACCACCAGCACGTCCAGCTCGCGCTCCGCCATCGCGGCGAGCGCCTCGGTGCGCTGCGCGGGTCCCAGTGTCGCTGTCCTCACTGCTGCCTCCCGTCGCCCCCGTTGGCCAGGCTCACAAATTTGATTCTGTCCGCACTCCCCGACTTCAGCCACCGCCTGTGGACAACACTCGGGCGGCCAGAGCCTCGCAATGCCACATGTCGGTCATATTTACTCCTAGTCTGACATTGCGCGTGCTCGTTCTGTCCACAGCACTTGCACACTGCGTCACCCTCGGCTATTGGGAAGGACGGCTCACCGCCATGCCCGCAGATCTCGCCGTCATCGGACTCGGCCACCTCGGACTGCCACTCGCCCAGGCCGCCGTAGCCGCGGGCATCGAGACCATCGGATACGACACGGACCCCCGCCCCGTCGCCGAACTCGCCGCGGGGCGGCCGCCCGTGGACGGTTCGCTCACCGCCTCCGAAATCCGCCGGATGCTCTCGGGGGGCTTCCGGCCCACCACCGACCCGGCCGAGCTGGGCCGGGTCCGTACCGCCGTCATCTGCGCCCCCACACCCCCGGGCGCGAACCGCACGCTCGACCTCACCGCGGTCGGCGACGCCGCCCGCGCCCTGGCCGCACGGCTGCGCCCGCGCACCACCGTGGTGCTCGAATCCGCCGCCGAGCCCGGCACCACGGAGAGCTACCTCCGCTCCATCCTCGAAGAGGGCTCAGGCCTGCGCGCGGGACGCGACTTCCATCTGGCGTACTCCCCCAGCCGGCTCGACCCGGGCAACCGCACCCACGGCTACACCGGCACCCCCAAGGTGATCGGCGGGCTCACCCCCGCCTGCACCGAATCGGCAGCCGCGTTCTACGGCCGCGTCACCGACAAGGTCGTGCGCGCCCGCGGACCGCGCGAGGCCGAGGCGGTGAAGCTCCTGGAGACGAACTTCCGGCACGTCAACATCGCCCTGGTCAATGAGATGGCGGTGCTCTGCCACGGCCTCGGCATCGACCTCTGGGACGTCATCCGCTGCGCCGAGACCAAGCCGTTCGGCTTCCAGGCCTTCCGCCCCGGCCCGGGTGTCGGCGGCCACGGCGTCCCCGTCGACACGGTGGGCACCCACCGCACCCTGCGCCTCGTCGAGCTCGCCGGCCAGATCAACGAGCGCATGCCGCAGTACGTGATCCAGCGCGCCGCCACCCTGCTCAACGAACACGGCAAGTCCGCCCGCGCGGCCCGCGTCCTGCTCCTCGGCATCACGTACAAGCCGGACCTCGCCGACCTCGAAGGCTCCCCCGCGCCCGAGATCGCCCAGCGCCTGATGGAACTGGGCGCATCGGTCAGCTACCACGACCCGTACGTCCCCGACTGGCGCGTACGCGACCGCCCGGTCCCCCGCGCGGACTCCCTCTACGAGGCGGTGGCCAACGCGGACCTGACGATCCTGCTCCAGCACCACCGCACCTACGACCTCCAGAGCCTCGCTGTGAAGGCCCAGATTCTCCTGGACACCAGGGGTGCCTCCCCGGCGGGCACGGCGCACCGTCTGTGAGGGCATGCGAAGGGCCCGGCACCCTCACGGTGCCGGGCCCCACCCGCGTTCGAGCCGCGTACGAACAGACCTCAGCGCTTGTGCTGGGAGTCCGCGACGGTCACCTCGACGCGCTGGAACTCCTTGAGCTCGCTGTAGCCCGTCGTCGCCATGGCCCGCTTCAGCGCGCCGAAGAAGTTCATCGAGCCGTCCGGGCTGTGCGACGGCCCGGTGAGGATCTCCTCCGTCGTGCCGACGATGCCCAGGTCGACGAGCTTGCCGCGCGGGACGTCCTCGTGGACGGCCTCCATGCCCCAGTGGTGGCCGCGGCCGGGGGCGTCCGTCGCGCGGGCCAGCGGGGAGCCCATCATCACGGCGTCCGCACCACAGGCGACGGCCTTCGGCAGATCACCGGACCAGCCCACACCGCCGTCCGCGATGACGTGGACGTACCGGCCGCCGGACTCGTCCATGTAGTCGCGGCGGGCCGCGGCGACATCGGCGACGGCGGTGGCCATCGGGACCTGGATGCCCAGCACGTTACGGGTGGTGTGCGCCGCGCCGCCGCCGAAGCCGACGAGGACGCCGGCCGCGCCGGTGCGCATCAGGTGCAGGGCCGCGGTGTACGTGGCACAGCCACCGACGATGACCGGGACGTCGAGCTCGTAGATGAACTGCTTCAGGTTCAGCGGCTCCGCGGCGCCCGAGACGTGCTCGGCCGAGACGGTCGTGCCACGGATGACGAAGATGTCCACACCCGCGTCGACGACGGCCTTGGAGAACTGCGCGGTGCGCTGCGGCGACAGCGCGGCGGCCGTGACGACGCCGGAGTCGCGCACCTCCTTGAGGCGCTGCCCGATCAGCTCCTCCTTGATCGGGGCCGCGTAGATCTCCTGCAGACGGCGGGTCGCGCTCTCGGTGGGCAGCTCCGCGATCTCGTCGAGGAGCGGCTGCGGGTCCTCGTACCGGGTCCACAGCCCCTCGAGGTTCAGCACGCCCAGTCCGCCCAGCTCACCGATGCGGATCGCGGTCTGCGGGGAGACGACGGAATCCATGGGGGCGGCCAGGAACGGCAGCTCGAAGCGGTAGGCGTCGATCTGCCACGCGATCGAGACCTCCTTCGGGTCCCGGGTGCGCCGACTCGGTACGACGGCGATGTCGTCGAACGCGTACGCCCTGCGGCCGCGCTTGCCGCGCCCGATCTCGATCTCAGTCACGATGTGTGGCCTTTCCCTCTACGTCTGCGCCTACCAGTATCCCCGACACACACGTCAGGGGCGGTCCCGGCCATCCCCGGAACCGCCCCTGACAAACCCGTGCGACTACTTCCTGCTGTAGTTCGGCGCCTCGACCGTCATCTGGATGTCGTGCGGGTGGCTCTCCTTGAGACCCGCGGACGTGATCCGTACGAACCGGCCGCGGTCCTGCAGCTCCGGCACCGTCCGCCCGCCGACGTAGAACATCGACTGGCGCAGACCGCCGACCAGCTGGTGGACGACCGCGGACAGCGGGCCGCGGTAGGGCACCTGGCCCTCGATGCCCTCGGGCACCAGCTTCTCGTCGGAGGCGACACCCTCCTGGAAGTAGCGGTCCTTGGAGAAGGAACGCTGCTCGCCACGGGACTGCATCGCGCCGAGCGAGCCCATGCCGCGGTACGACTTGAACTGCTTGCCGTTGATGAACATCAGCTCGCCCGGGGACTCCTCGCAGCCCGCGAGCAGCGAGCCGAGCATCACCGTGTCGGCGCCCGCGACCAGGGCCTTCGCGATGTCGCCGCTGTACTGGAGACCACCGTCGCCGATGACCGGGATGCCCGCCGCCTTCGCCGCCAGCGAGGCCTCGTAGATCGCGGTGACCTGTGGAACGCCGATTCCGGCGACGACTCGCGTCGTACAGATGGAGCCGGGGCCGACGCCGACCTTGATGCCGTCGACACCGGAGTCGATGAGCGCCTGGGCGCCGTCGCGGGTCGCGACATTGCCGCCGATGACGTCGACGGACGAGTTGGACTTGATCTTGGCGATCATGTCGCCGACCAGCTTGGAGTGACCGTGCGCGGTGTCGACGACAATGAAGTCGACCCCGGCCTCGATCAGGGCCTGGGCACGCTCGAAGGCGTCACCGGCGACACCGACGGCGGCGCCGACGAGAAGCCGGCCCTCCTTGTCCTTCGCCGCGTTCGGGTACTTCTCCGCCTTGACGAAGTCCTTGACGGTGATGAGCCCCTTGAGGATGCCCGCGTCGTCGACCAGCGGAAGCTTCTCGATCTTGTGGCGGCGCAGCAGCTCCATGGCGTCCACGCCGGAGATGCCGACCTTGCCGGTGACCAGCGGCATCGGGGTCATGACGTCGCGCACCTGCTGGGAGCGGTCCGTCTCGAAGGCCATGTCGCGGTTGGTGACGATGCCGAGGAGCTTGCCCGCCGCGTCGGTGACGGGGACGCCGCTGATCCGGAACTTTCCGCAGATCGCGTCGGCCTCGGCAAGCGTGGCGTCCGGGTGCACCGTGATCGGATCGGTGACCATGCCGGACTCGGAGCGCTTCACCAGGTCGACGTGGTTGGCCTGGTCGGCGATGGAGAGATTGCGGTGCAGTACGCCGACGCCGCCCTGGCGGGCCATCGCGATGGCCATCCTGGCCTCGGTGACCTTGTCCATGGCGGCGGACAGCAGCGGGATGTTCACCCGGACGTTCTTCGAGATGAACGAGGAGGTGTCGATCTGGTCGGGCGCCATGTCCGACGCGCCTGGCAGCAGCAGCACGTCGTCGTAGGTCAGCCCGAGTGTCGCGAATTTCTCGGGCACTCCGTCGACGTTGGCAGTCATGACACCTTCCCCAAATGGCCTTGATCGGTGCGGATGTCCATGCTAACGGGATCCGAGGGTGTCTCATTCCACGATCAAGATCGATGAGCAGCTTTGTACGTTCACACGTACGTAGGTCATACGTACGGAGGGGGCGTCCGGTTCAACCCGGCCGCCCCTGGTCACCGCTACTGCTCCGCCAGTGCCCGCAGCCGGCTCAGCGCCCGGTGCTGCGCCACCCGCACCGCGCCGGGGGACATACCGAGCATCTGCCCGGTCTCCTCGGCGGTGAGTCCGACCGCGACCCGCAGCACCAGCAGCTCCCGCTGGTTCTCCGGGAGGTTGGCGAGGAGTCGCTTGGCCCACTCCGCGTCGTCGCTGAGCAGCGCCCGCTCCTCCGGGCCGAGCGAGTCGTCGGGCCGCTCGGGCATCTCGTCGGACGGCACGGCCGTGGATCCGGGGTGCCGCATGGCCGCGCGCTGCAGATCGGCGACCTTGTGCGCGGCGATGGCGAAGACGAACGCCTCGAAGGGGCGTCCCGTGTCCCTGTAGCGCGGCAGCGCCATGAGGACCGCGACACAGACCTCCTGAGCGAGGTCCTCGACGAAGTGACGGGCATCACCGGGCAGCCGGTTCAGCCGCGTCCGGCAGTAGCGCAGCGCGAGCGGGTGCACACGGGCCAGGAGATCGTGCGTGGCTTGCTCGTCTCCGTCGACGGCACGGTGAACGAGTGCACCGATGGCCCCGTGGGCAGTCGCCGCCTCGTCGTCACGCATCGGTCCATGGTGCCTTGGCTGCCGCTGATCCGTGGCACCGTGTCCGTAGTTGTGCACCGAAGCGTTATGAGCAGGTGCGCCGGAAGTCATCTCCTGCGCCCTCCCCTTGCGCTCGACCGACTCGTTCCTGAGGAACTCCACACCTCAAGGATGCGGCATCGCGCGGGAAACATGCGCCCCCCGTCGCCGACCGCCCCGCCCACCGCCGGGTCAGCGGGGCTCATGATGCCTGCGGGACCCCTGGGGCGCACCGGGCGCGCCAGTTCCTGCGGCTCGCCTCCGGGGCGCCCCAGCGGCTGTCGACGATCAACCGAGCTCGGTCCCTCGTACCTCGGGACCTCTGCACGCTTTTCTTTCCGACAGCCGCGCGCCCCTTCGGCTCGCTCGCCAGGAGTGGTCCCGGCCTCACCCGGCACCGCTCAGCGGACCAGGCCCCAGCGGAATCCGAGCGCGACGGCGTGCGCCCGGTCCGAGGCGCCCAGCTTCTTGAACAACCGCCTGGCGTGCGTCTTCACCGTGTCCTCGGAGAGGAACAGCTCACGCCCGATCTCGGCGTTGGACCTGCCGTGGCTCATTCCTTCGAGCACCTGGATCTCCCGCGCGGTGAGCGTGGGCGCGGCTCCCATCTCGGCCGAGCGCAGCCTGCGCGGGGCGAGCCGCCAGGTCGGGTCGGCGAGCGCCTGGGTGACCGTGGCCCGCAGCTCGGCGCGCGAGGCGTCCTTGTGCAGATATCCACGCGCGCCGGCCGCGACGGCGAGCGCGACGCCGTCCAGGTCCTCGGCGACGGTGAGCATGATGATCCGGGCGCCGGGGTCGGCGGAGAGCAGCCGGCGGACCGTCTCGACGCCGCCCAGTCCGGGCATGCGTACGTCCATCAGAATCAGGTCCGAGCGGTCGGCGCCCCAGCGGCGGAGGACTTCCTCGCCGTTGGCCGCGGTCGTCACGCGCTCTACGCCGGGCACGGTTGCGACCGCGCGGCGGAGCGCCTCTCGGGCGAGCGGGGAGTCGTCGCAGACGAGGACGGATGTCATGGCCGCCCTCCGCAGCTGATGCGCGTCACCTTGAGCCTCCAGGCTGGTTACGTATCGTCACCTGTGCGGTTGACGCCCCCGGACATCTGCCCGAGCGCTTGTTCTCTCAACCGCCTCCGCACTCTCAACGACGGTCACTCGAAAGAGTTACGGGTGCGACGGGCACCTTCGGCACTCTACGTGAGGACCCATGAGCGGAGGAGAGCGACACAGCCCATCGACGCGCCACATGGCCGCTATGCCCCATTTAGCGGCATTTCTTCCCTTTTGCTGGTGTCTGTGGCTAGATTCGCAATGAGTCATATTTACATCTACTTACACCGTAGATGTACGGTCGGACCTTCAGGCATCCACTCAGCACGGTTACAAGGGGACATGCGCTATGGCAGATTTCTCCCGCCTTCCCGGACCGAACGCCGATCTGTGGGACTGGCAGCTGCTCGCGGCATGCCGTGGGGTAGACAGCTCACTCTTCTTCCACCCGGAGGGGGAGCGCGGCGCGGCAAGGAGTGCGCGCGAGAACTCGGCGAAAGAGGTCTGCATGAGGTGCCCGGTGCGCGCGGAGTGCGCGGCGCACGCACTGGCAGTGCGGGAGCCCTACGGGGTATGGGGCGGACTGACGGAGGACGAGCGTGAGGAGCTCATGGGGCGGGCGCGGCACCGGCTGATCCCGGCAGGCGGCGCGGGCGGCAGCCCGCACGGCTGACATCCAGGCCGTCATCTTCGAAGAAACGTTCCTGCACCGACCGGCCCAGTGACGGGCGACGGTGCAGTGGTGGAGCGGCGCAGTGGCGCGGGTTCAGCGAGCGGCGGCCAGTGCGAGCTGGTCCAGGGTGGCCGCGACCGCGGGGACCTGAGCCAGATCAGGGAGGGTGAGAGCAACGATTTCGCGGTGCACCGACGGCTCCACCGCCACCGTACGGGCGCCCTTGGGCAGCACCGACTCCAGCGCGAGCTCCGGCAGTACGGCCACGCCGAGACCCGCGCCGACCAGTCCGACCACGGCCGGGTAGTCGTCCGTGGCGAAGTCGATCCTGGGCGTGAAGCCGGACTCCTCGCAGACCGCCACGAGCTGGCGGCGGCAGCGCGGGCACCCCGCGATCCACGGCTCCTCCGCCAGATCGGCGATGGAGACCGCACCGGCGTCCACGAGCCGGTGCCCCTCGGGCACCAGGCCGACGAGCCGGTCGCTCAGCAGCGGCCGTACGACCAGGTCCTCCCACTCCGCACCCGCCGGGCCGTACCGGAAGGCCAGCGCCACATCGCAGTCGCCCTCGCGCAGCATCTCCTCCGAGCGCGGCGGCTCGGCCTCGACGAGCGAGACGCGCGTGCCGGGGTGCGCCGCGCGGAGGGCGGCGAGTGCGGTGGGCACGAGCGTGGAGCTGCCGCTGGGGAAGGACACCAGGCGGACCCGGCCCGCGCGCAGACCCGCGATCGCCGCGACCTCCTCCTCGGCCGCGGTCAGCCCGGCCAGGATCCCGGCGGCATGGCGCACGAGCACCTCGCCGGCCTGGGTCAGGCGCATCTCCCGGCCGGTCCGGATCAACAGCGGGGTCCCGGCGGAGGTTTCGAGCGCCTTCATCTGCTGGCTGACGGCGGGCTGGGTGCAGCCCAGCTCGCGCGCCGCGGCGGAGAAGGACCCGGTGGCGGCCACGGCGCGCAGGACGCGGAGATGGCGGGCTTCGATCACCCTGCAAGCATAAGGCCCTCTTGGGGTGCGAGCTAATTTTCACTTGGAAGCTTTGGGGGCTCGGCCAGGGCCTGTCCGGTCGATCTGCCCGGCAAGATCGGCCGGACAGGGCCTAGGGCCTGTCGTTCGGATCAGGCCGGCAGCGACATCTGCGGCTACCGCCGCGGGGCGAGCGGGGTCTGGCGCGTGCAGATGCAAGGCGGAGGAGG